>SCTP01000125.1 GCA_004322325.1 Gammaproteobacteria bacterium
GATATCAGGCGGTATCACATGCAATTTCATGGCCTTGCATTCATCTAATAAGACAATGACTTTTTCCGTTCTATCCATATCTGACGAAAGAACAGCTGCCATAAACGCAGCAGGATAATGGGCTTTTAGCCAAGCTGTTTGATAAGCAATTAAGGCATACGAAGCAGAGTGAGATTTATTAAACCCGTAACCAGCAAATTTTTCCATCAAATCGAAAATATGACTTGCGACTTCTGCATTCACCCCGCGAGCGACTGCCCCTTTGCAGAAGATTTCACGTTGTTTCGCCATTTCTTCCGGTTTTTTCTTACCCATGGCGCGCCGCAAAATATCGGCTGCTCCTAATGTATAGCCAGCTAATACTTGCGCGATTTGCATGACTTGTTCTTGATACACAATCGTGCCATACGTCGGCCGCAGAATCGGCTCTAAATTGGGATGCGGATAAAGCACTTTAGCGCGACCGTGTTTACGATTGATAAAATCGTCTACCATGCCTGATTGCAATGGACCCGGTCGGAAAAGTGCGACGAGCGCGATTAAATCTTCGAAGCAATCTGGTTGTAAACGCTTAATCAAATCACGCATACCGTGCGATTCCAATTGGAAAACCGCGGTGGATTTGCAATTTTTTAAGAGTTGATAAGTAGGGGGATCGTTTAAAGGAATCAGACTAATATCAAGCGGTGTGGCTTGCTGACGGTTAATGACTTGCAAAGCGCGATCAATAATCGTGAGTGTTTTTAATCCCAAAAAGTCAAACTTTACTAAGCCGACGGCTTCGACGTCATCTTTATCAAACTGTGTTACCGGATGCATGGCTTCATTCGGTTCGCAATAAAGCGGCACAAAATCAGTCAACTTACCTGGTGCAATGACAATGCCGCCCGCATGCTTGCCCACATTGCGTGTAATTCCTTCTAACTTGCGCGCCAAATCAATCAGCATGCGTACATCTTCTTCTTGCTCGTAGCGTTCACGCAGCAGGGGTTCTTGCTCTAGTGCTTTATCAAGCGTGATGCCGAGTTCGAAAGGGATCAGCTTGGCAATTTTATCCACGAAGCCGTAACTTAACGCTTGCACACGTCCGACGTCTCGTACGACAGCTTTCGCCGCCATCGTGCCATACGTGATAATTTGTGACACGCTATCATGGCCATGTTTGTTCATCACATATTCGATCACCCGATCTCGTCCTTGCATACAGAAATCGATATCGAAATCAGGCATGGAAACGCGTTCAGGATTGAGGAAGCGTTCGAACAATAGTTCATGTGCGAGCGGGTCTAGATCGGTAATATTAAGTGAAAAAGCAACGAGCGATCCAGGACCTGAACCGCGGCCTGGTCCGACGGGAATACCATTTTCTTTCGCCCATCGGGTGAAATCCGCCACAATCAGAAAGTAGCCAGCAAAGCCCATTTTGTTGATGACATCTAATTCGCGTTTGAGTCGCTGATCATAAGGTTCGCGCGGAGCATGAATGGTTTTTAGGCGATGTTCTAAACCTTGTTGGGCTACTTCGCAAAGGTAGCTTTCCGTGGTATTGCCAGGGGGAACAGGGAAGTGGGGTAACTGGCTTTTCCCAAGTTCAAACGTCACGTTACAGCGTTTAGCAATTTCGATGGTGTTGGTTAACGCTTCCGGTATATCCGCAAACAAACGGCGCATTTCATCCGGGCTGCGGAAATATTGCTGATCGGTATAGAGTCGGGATCGCTGCGGGTCGTTTAAAGTGACACCTTCTTGAACGCAAACACGGGCTTCGTGGGCTTCGAAATCATCGCGTAGCAGAAAGCGCACGTCGTTGGTGGCGACGATGGGTAAGGCGTGTGCTTCCGCCAGCGGTAAAATGGCGTGAAGATAATCTTGTTCTTGTGGTTTACCCACGCGGTTTATTTCAAGATAAAATCGATTGGGGAAGAGGGAGGCATAAAAGTGCAGGGCTTCCTGTGCTGCCTCTCCCTCTTGCGCGATTAATGCCTGACCAATTTCACCCTCTTCTGCACCTGAAAGGGCGATCAACCCTGCTGAAAGAGAGGAAAGCCAGCTTTTTTTGATGGTAGGCCGATCGTTTTCTTGTCCTTCCAAATAACTTTGCGAGATGAGTTTGACTAAGTTTTTATAACCTTCATCGGTTTGGCAGAGCAGGGTGAGGCGAAAAAACGTTTTCGCTTTTTTCTCATGCGCCACCCACAAATCCGCGCCAATCAGCGGTTTAATCCCGGCTGCCATGGCACTTTGGTAAAACTTAACCGTGGCATATAAATTACCAAGATCCGTGATCCCCATCGCGGGCATAGCAAAAGCTCGCGCTTTTTCCATGAGCGCGGGAATGTTTAATAAACCATCACGTAAAGAAAATTCAGTATGTAAGCGTAAATGAACAAAATTAGGTTCCATATCCAAGCGCGTTCCAGCGATTATTAGCGACTATACTGCCATAATTAACGTGAACAAGGAAATTGGATTACGCCTTTATCGTTGAAACATGTTTCTCGCAGCTATAGGCTAGGATGCGTGTATCGCGTGTTACCAAGGTTAATCCCGCAACTCTTGCGGTAGCAGTAATCATGCGGTCAGCGGGATCTTCATGAAAGTCACCTGGCAAGTGGCAACTTTCCATTGCGATGGCAGGTGTAATAGGTAAAATTTGAACACGTGTTAGCTCAAGAAATTTATTTATCCATTCCAAGTACGGCATTTCTAAAATAATGCGCTGTTTTTTATCTAACATGCAGATTTCCCATAATGAAATTGCAGCAAGGTAAGCCTGGTGATTATGTAACGCAGTTGTGATTATTTTTTTAGCATTTTTGCTTAATTCATTATTGCCACTAACGTACCAAATCCAAGCATGTGTATCTAATAGAATGCCAGTCATTCATTTGCTTCCCATGAAACATCAATAGGAGCCGTAATATCCCCCTGGATAGTAATGGTATTTTTGAGACATCCAAAAAGATCGAGAGGAGTCTCATCAATTGGAATTAACTTTGCAATAGGTTTGCCGTGTTTGGTAATGGTAATACTAATGTGTTTATCATGGACTTCATCCATTAGCTGCAAACATTTAGCTTTAAAATTACCAGCTTGGATTGAATAAGATGTCTTCATTAAATTTCACCATGGTCATATTACTATAGTCATATATCAACTATAACAGATATTATTACTGATTCATACTTTTATTCTAATCAGGTATCATACTCACCTTTCGCTAAAAAACGCTTTATTAGAGGCACTATGAATATCAATTTTCTCGATTTTGAACAACCTATCGCTGAGCTTGAAGCGAAGATTCAAGAATTACGCATGGTGGGCACCGATGCGGATATTAATTTGAGCGAGGAAATTGCCCGCTTAGAAA
Organism: Gammaproteobacteria bacterium; assembly: GCA_004322325.1. GTDB lineage: Bacteria > Pseudomonadota > Gammaproteobacteria > DSM-16500 > DSM-16500 > Aquicella. The sequence continues at coordinate 3,371 of SCTP01000125.1, forward strand.
CTAAATGTAACGCATTGATTAAAGATACTTTTAGCCGCTTAAC
>SCTP01000126.1 GCA_004322325.1 Gammaproteobacteria bacterium
TGCCGATCTTGTCATTTTCTAACACCTCTTTCGTTGACTCGTAGTTTATCAAAATTACGTGTCTACTGAAGTGGGGTGAGATTAAAGCTACCTCCTAGCAAGCGTAGTTCCTCTCTTGAAATCATCGAATCGGAAGCCGGTGTAGTCAGCCTTATTAAATTATAAGCTCTTGTGGTATCTGATTTTCTTGGCAGCTTCGAAAGTTGCAGTTGCTTGCCACTCGCGAAACAGACTGTCACGTGACCTAGGATAGAGATCATTGAGAATTTCCACAGAAATAATCTCTGAAGTGTTAAAGTGACGATAATCACTCTGATTTTCGCTTGGCTTTTAACTGAATTGTTCTGCGCTTAACTGACTTGAACTTGATATTGACATGATGTTGGCTTCCTTACCGCCCTCATGTACTTAATTATACCTAAAAGTTGTCTCATACGTCCTGGCACAGAGGGCATTCGATGAGGTTTTTGCGAGATATAAGCGGATTCATCGTCAGGTAGTTAGCTAAAAACTGGTAATGCTCCCTAACCAAACTGGGTTGATGATATATTGCGTTCTTTACAAAATTTTATTGCGATAATCCACTTGCTTCTTGCTCTTTAATCAGCTCTTGCCATTTTTCATGTCGCCTCTTTTGTTCGTCTTTATGCATATTCTTAGCTCCTTTTCATTAGCGAGCTAAAGATTGCAATAAATATTTATTTTTTAGAAGATGGGTTTCGCTGAACGCTTACCAGCATCCTCTCACATAAGCAAAGACCAACTAACTAACAAAATTCCATCCACTTCCAAATCTAACTTGATTCTCTTCTATCTCTCTCTGATCTTCTGTGCTATTAGTATCCGGATTAAAGAATAAATAGGGATAATTATTTCTATAATGCCCTGAGGGTGGGATGGGTAACAGTGGCTCCAACTTATAACTAGAACTATAATACGATTTCCGCGTTTGATTAATAGCAATAATAATTTTTTTAGCCAGTGTGGGTGGAATTTTTATACTCTGCGTTTTCTTATGATACTTAGAAACACAATACAATTTGTCATTATAAAAATAAGTGACTATGTTATGATAGCATATTTTTTCAGCAACTCTATTCAAATACCGATAATCGCTTAATGGATGTTGCATATAATCTTTTAACAAACTCAGTAGCTCAATAGGCTCAAGGACTTCTAACGCACAGTAGTGAAGTAATTTATGTGGTTCGTTTTTAAAAATTCCGTGCACATAATCTACCAAAGTATATTTAGGAGTTTTTTGCTTAATATAAGAAATAACGATATTCACATCAGTTACTACAATTTTATCTAATGCTTTCCGTGCCGCTAGGTTGATAAGCGTACTCTTATCTTGAAGTATGTTACTTTGAAATGCTTGAAACAATGTGGGAAGAATTACCTCGGGATCTGCAATTACAATTTTCCCTAATGATTTCACCGCGTTTTTCTTAACATACAAATTATTATCTTGAAATGCTCGAAGCAGAGCGGGAATAATCGCTTTAGCGTCTGCTATTGCAATTTTCCCTAATGAGATTATCGCATTTCCTCTAACATAGGCATCATTATCTTGAATCACTTGAAGCAGAGCAGGAATAACTGCTATGGGGTCTACCGATACAAATTTCCCCAACAGTTTCGCCACACCTCCTCTAACATACGGATCATTATCTCGAAGCATACGAAGCAAAACAGGAACTGTTGCTTCGAAATCTGTCATCGTGGCTTTCTCTAATAACTTCGTTACTCTCCCCATGACACACGAATCATTATCCTGAATCGCTTGAATCAGGACAAGGATAATTGTTTTGGGATCCACTGATGCATTTTTTGCTAATGATACTGCTACAAACTGTCTAGCCAACCAATCATTATCATCTTGAAATGCTTGAAGCAAAGCAGGAACCACCCTGGAATCTATTGATGCAAGCCCCTCTAACAGGTTTACTGCGCTCATCCTAATAAACTTATCCTCATCTTGAAGCGCTTGAATTAAAATAGGAATAATTATCTCTGGATTTACTGATATGACTTCTCCTAATAACTGTATCGAATTGCTTCTGACCGTTTTATTTTTATCTTGAAACGCCCGAAGCAATACAGGAATAATCTTCTCGGGATATACTAAGGCAACTTTTCCTAGCGATTCTACAGCGTAACCTCTGACATAGCTATCCTCATCTTGAATCGCTTGAATCAGAACAAGGATAATTGTCTCTGGATCTATTAAGGCAACTTTTCCTAACGATTTTGCAGCACGACTCTTAATTGACGCACACTTGTCTTGAAGCGCTTGAAGCAATGCAGGAATAACCGCCCTTGGATCTGCCGATGCAACTTTCCCCAACAATTCCACTGCACAACCTCTAATTGGCGCCCACTTATCTTGAAACGCTTGAAGCAATGCGGAAATAACCACCTTTGGATCTAGCAATGCGACTTTCTCTAACAATTCTTCTGCTATCTCATTTAAATGAGATATTGCTTTGAAACTCACTCGGAAATCCTTATCTTGAAACGCTTGAAGCAACGCGGAAATAACTACCTTTGGATCTAAAAATGCGACTTTTTTTAACGATTTTATTGCATCAATTTTGATCGACCACTCATGGCTATGTTGCAACTCTTGAGTCCATACTGATAAAATCATTTGTCTTACGTTAGGACTGTTCGATAATGTCCGAAATAATGATTCTCCCTTCCATTCGCATAATCCCATTTTTATCCAAGTTACTGCATATCGCAGAATTTTTTCAGTATAAGGAAATGCTTCAGATGCACCTGCTTCTTCCAGAATACGGATAAACATTTGCAACTCATAAGAACCAACTGCTTCACGTGGTTCCGCTAATAACATATCAAAGAAATATTTCAATGCCTTAGGTTTATCTTTAAGCAATCCTCCAACAAACGGCAAAACCATTTCATAACGAGATTCATATTTACGTGTAGCAATAAATGTTTTTAAACTCTGCCCAGGAATCACCTCTTTACTTGTTTCTAAACAATAAGCGATATGCATCGCAGTAAAAAATTCCTGGAAAGTCAAATGCGAAAAATAATAATCATTTTGCACCGCGACTTTACTATGAGTAATGGATTTAAGTAACCCCATTTGCAACACACCACTAATAGCCTGCTCAGCTTCTAATATAGTTAAATTGCAGTGCTTCAAACTATCTTGAAACAATCCATTTTGTCCACCCGTCAAAATCAATTGACCATGTTCTTGTCCTAAAAAAGCAGCATACTGCAAGAATTTTATCGGTAAAAAATATGATGTATAAACCATCTCTTTTGCCCAATGATCACTTTCTTTTCCCTGCTTATTAAGCGAACACCGCAATAGATATTCTACAATCTGGCTATAAAGATCAGTAAAACTTAACAATAAAAATGGCTGTTGCCGCTCTTGGTGATAATGCCAGAGGTTACATAGCAATTCGAGATTGATTGGGATATGGCTAATACCCCATAAACCAGGGTTTGAACGCAAAAAAGTTAATAAATTAATAGTATCAATATTATCATTGGTCGAAAAAAACCGATGAACATATTGCTCGATATGTCCATCAGCAAACCCTATTGCTTCTAATTGCATATCAGCCTGAAACGGAGGAACAGCATGTGGTCTTGATGTGATAACCACCCAAGGTTGTGTAAAAACAACTTCTTCAAGTAGTAGCTTAAAATAAGGTATTTTTTCAGACAAAGGTGAAACTTCATCGTATCCATCTAATAACCATAAGATACGGTCTTTTTGCCGCTCAACCACCTGCTCAAGATAAGCACGGTCAGTTTTGTTTAACCCTTGATAACCAAAACAAGTGGCAGCAATATCAGTTAATGTATATGATGTGTTCTCAGGATAACGATTTTTATCCATCAAATTACGTAACGGCACCCAAAAAACCCAATCAAATTTATCTTCCCATAAATGCTGAGAAACAGCATAATAGCGACATAAAGTAGACTTACCAATACCCGCACCTCCAAAAATACATACTCGTTGCGGTGTTTTAGTGAGTGGCGCTTGTGCTTGAAAAATATCCTTAACACCGATAGTCTTTTTTTCACTATAAAGTTTTTCATAACGCTGTAAGAAAGTAATACTTTCTTCTGCCAGCTGCTGCTTTTCTTTATTTTTTTGCAGAGCAGATTCAATAATTTGCAATTGAACAAAAAACTGAGTGACATCGTGTTTTTGATCATTATCATAGGCCGGCGGAAGATACTTTTGTGATTGGTAGCAGTGCTTCAAACGAACAAGAAGCGCAGACGAATCCACTAGCTCAGGTGATAAAAATGAATTCATCGTTTGCCCTACAAGATCTCTAGGAGAAAATGGTACGGTAAAATTGTAATTCACTTGTTGATCAACGTGAATACCACCCGACGTAGACACTTGATTGATATTTACCTCTGGCGAATGAGTCAGCATCCGCAACCTAGCTGCTGTCGAAGTAAAAGACGTGGTAGTAGATGACATAGCAAGAATTGAATCTGCTTCACAACCGTTGATTTGTATTACTCCCTGACTATTATTTATATTCGCTGCCACCATACTACCTTGTGCGCGGGAGTTATGAATTCCCACGCCAGGTGGAGTCGGTATCTGCTCTTTAGGCATGTACTACTCTTTTTTCTTAAAGTGATTTTTGTTTTAACGCCTAAACCCCAATTGTGGTGAAAGGAGTTGCAATAACTGCTCCCCTTCTAAGGTACTACTCGTCGATATAGCAGTCATATTCCCAGCCTTCGAACCACTTATATTCGATATACCCAGATTAGTGCCTGAAGCAATAGTCTTTATTTCGCCTGTTGCTTCAGAATTCTGAATAGTGGCGCCAGGTGAAGGTGGAGCACTACAAAAAAGCATCGGGGTATAGGAGGACTTTATTGGAGAAGCAAGCTGAGTCGGCGCATGCGCATCCTCATCTATTTCATTAAGCAATCCTTCACGATGCTTTTCTTTTCCTTGTAATTCTTCTTCTAGCAAGCCCAACAACTTATCTTGCGGATATCCACCACTCATAATCAATGTCTGTTTTTCTATCAAACGCTGACTTAACGCTTTTCCCTCATGCAAATGATTCGAATTGTCGTATAATTTTTCCAGTATTTTTGTTAATGCTTGGATATAGTGTTCGTCGGAAGTACACATAATAGCAACGGTATCTCTTGCCTGAAGATAAGGAGGAAAAGCATCTTTAATTTCTCCTTCTAAGACAACGTAGAGTAACGCATCCCGGTCATTTTCCGTTCTCAAGCATATTTGATTTAATTCGTTAGCTACCACGAAATTGTCCTTGATTTCGGCCTTTCGAACCAACTCTTTTGATCCCATGACTATCACATTATCGGACTTCTCAATATAACTTAAAAAACCTGTTCGAATTTTAGTACCAACAGTGTTTTCCCAAATATCTAAATGAACATGGATACCAGCCTCTCTTAAATCTCGTGCAAAACAATGTACCCGTGCTTCTAATTCTTTCACTCCCCATGCGTAGCTGATAAAACAAGTTTTTTTGATATCGTTGACAATAGCACACCAGTCTTTCACATAACGCTGTTTAATTTTACGAATTAGCAGTTGTTTCGCGAGACTAACGCATTTATCTTCAGCATGAGGGCTGTTACTATCTCCACCTTGAAATATTTGCTCTACCACTTCGCATTGCTTTTGCAAAGCATGAATAGGTAATAGCAAACATTGCTTTTCCAAAGGCGATTCTGTGTCAATATGACTAAGATTTGAATATTTGAGTTGAATTTTTTTAACTAGTTCTTTCCAAATCAATTGAACGACATCTTGTGTAAATCCCGCATTCTCACTAAGCAATTGTTTTATCTTAGCCAATAAAGGTTGTAATTCTTGTAAAAAACTAATGAGCTTACGTGCTCGATCACTAGCCGGCCAATCTCTTTGCAACATAACGATTCCATCTTGCAAATCTAACTGCATAGCCGTTATCGCAATATTGTATAAAGATTGCCAATTTGTATTTTCTTTTTGCGATCCATTACTATTGTTATTAGCTGAAGAGACAGATGATTGAATAGCTTGGGATAAGCCATTGAAGTAATTAATGATGGAGGCATTTTTACGAAGTTCGGCGCAACGACGTGGTGTAAGCTTTGCTCGATTGGCAAGAGCTAAGTCAGCGTTCGCTTCATGCAATAATTTAACACACTCTAAATGTCCCTTATCGACTGCATGATGGAGAGCTGTATTGCCCAATTTATCCTGATGATTGACATTAAATTTTCTTTGGATAAAAAGGCGCAATATCTTAGAGTGGCCATTTTGTGCAGCTAACATTAAGGGAGTTTGCCCTGACTCATTTTTAATTTCTTTCGCTTCAGAGTTTAATAGCAACTCGACGATGTCATAAGCTCCCTGTTGAGCAGCGTAATGCAACGCAGTATTGCCTTTTTCATCATCAGGCTCATCAAACATTGATCCGTCGTCTTGATAGGGACTGGAACCCATTTGAGTATTGAGAATAAGATTGAGCGCTTCATCTAAATTTTTAAGTTTAAGTGCGTTTATTAGTTCTTTCATTATATTCTCTCTAATTCTATATTTATTTTTTCTATTTACTCATTAAGAAGTCAGCTTACAATAACGTGATATAAAAGTCAATAAAATCAATGAATAACAACGAAATATGCCAAAACCACTGATAACCATGGACTAAACCTGCCCATACCCGCGTAAGCCTTTGGCATGTCATTATTCTAGATAAAGACCATTTTAATGAGCTTTAGCCTGAATCAATTATGTATTATGCTAATAGTTGTCACTTGACTTCTTTTCGTCCAAGAACCAAATGAAGAATGGTAGTGACATACCCTTTACTTATAAACGCTAGTGCGACTATCGCCCTAGCTTCGTTTTTACATAATAATGTAGCTACTTATTTAAAAATCGCCTTTTTTACTTTTATTTGCGGAATTTTATTTGGGTTAGTTACGTTAATTTTAGAATATATCACCCCTTATTTTGCTTTAGAGCATTTTAAAAACCATTTCTTTTTAAAGCACCCGACCAATATTGATAAAATTAAGCAAAAACATGACACCTATTTCTCCAATAAAAATAATCGAACAAAAGCCACAATAACAATTCGACTTTGCAACGGAGCTTTCGCGCTTATTTGTAGCTATATCGATATTACCTGTGTTGTTAATCACTTTGCTGGCACTCGTCCATGCTACATTTGGCTAATTAGCCTATTATTTTCAATCTATACAATAACCTTAGTTTTCTTAGTAAAAAAGAAATTAAAACCTGATCTGCAACCAAAGGAATGATTATCATGGACATTAATATTTTGTCGCAAAAAGAAAGGAATGATTTGTTAAAAAAATTATTTTTGTACACGGTCGGCCTTCGCGATATGTGGTTAGCCAAAAAATGTTTTAACGAACTTAAAGATCTATCAACAAATTCGATCGCTGATTTAGATAATGTCGGTAAAACATATATTTTTATTATCTGTTACGGCCGGATATTTCATACTAACGAAGGAATCGGACGACTCAAAATAAAGGCTTTTCTAAAAACTCTTTCAAGCAAAGAAAGATACACCAATCATTAATGGAAATGCGAAATGAAAGCTACGCCCACAACGACCCTCAACATAATCATTTGTTTATTAGCTATAATAAGAAAACATCAAAAATCAATGCGATCGCGCAATTGAGTTATCATCCTCTCTCAGATCAAAAAGAAATAATATCATCTCCTTTAGATAAAATAATTAACATGCTTGAAAAAGAGCACGATATTCTACTGTCAAAATTATACGTCGATCAAATAACTCATAGAGTTCATGAAAATCAATCATACACAGTCTTTTATCAATCAGGATTTATTGAGCGCTCGCACACTAAATGACGTTCAAAAATAAAAAAGAGAGTGATATACTTTATTTGTCATTTTATAACAATGACCTACTAAAAATATTCCTTAATAAATTTCCCCGGCGCAATCACCCTCACCCCATTAAAACCATCAACAACCAACAAATCCCTATCCCCACTAACAATGCAATCCACCTGAGCAGCTAAAGCACAAGCAATAAATTTATCATCATCCGGATCACTAGAAATCTGCTCAAAAAGCTTTACCGGCTCAAAAAAATAAGCCTCCTGAGTAATCAACTCACCAAAATTCGTCAAATTAATCGGAGGATACTTCTTACCTAAAATCTCAAAAACCCGATTATATTCTTCTAATATTTCCAGCGAAATAATAAGTTCAAGACGTTTCTCACTCCACGCTTTCAAAATTTGATAAGGCGGTCCAGACCAAAATATCCCTGATACAAATACATTTGTATCTATAATCACTCGCTTTATTTTCACTTACGTTTCCTTGCTTCCTCTATTGCCTTTTTAACACTCGTTTTTCTGAGCTTAGCTTTAGATGCTTGCTCTCTCGCCACTTTAATAAGATGATTAAATTTTTCTACCGGTGGTGCGGATATCAACTTCAACATAATGACATCATCTTTGCCCACCACGACAAATTGATCACCTGCATGCAGCCCAAGATTTATTCGCACATCTTCAGGTATAACTATCTGACCTTTAGAGGATAATCGAGTTGTTGCTAATGCCTTCATACAGCGTCTCCTTAATCTTACTAGTAAGATTATAGATCAAAATATAAAAATACAAAATGATGGCTACAAATTGGCTACACTGACGTTTTTCTAAGATAGTTGAAATTGATATAACTTATTGATTATACTACCTGGAGTCGAGGAGGATCGAACTCCCGACCTTCGCATTGCGAACGCGACGCTCTCCCAGCTGAGCTACGACCCCAAGCTATCCGCGAAATCATATTATGTATTCTTCAAAAACACCAGCTCCGCCTCTGTCGATTCCCGCCCCAACAACACATTCCGCTGCGGAAAACGCCCAAACTCTTTCACCACCCGAAAATGGGCATACGCATACGCCAGAAACAGCTGGTAAATTTGCGTCGTCTCTGCCATTGATAGCGTCACTAACTGTTGATATAACCGTATCGACCTTTCCTGCAGATGCGCATTCTCTGAATGCACTAACGGCATATAAAAAAACACTCGCTCAATCAACGTCAATGATTGATCCATCCTCTGAGTCAATCCCTCCACACACAATTGCTGCGCTTCCTGATCATACATAAACGCCTCACTCGTCCCACGATAAAAATACCGCGGAAATTGATCCAACAAAATAATCAGCGCTAAACACCCCCGCGGCGTATGCGTCCACTCCGCCAAACCGCCTCTCGCCACCTCTTCAAATTCCTTACCAAATAAAGTAACAAGCTGCTGCTTAACCGCCTCGTTCTCACCAAACCACAAACTCGTCCGCTCGCTCGTCGGTAAATCGGCCGAACCTAAATTGCCAAACCAAAAATTTAATAATTCATGAATCTTATCCGTCATTCTCTCCTCGATTTAGTCACTTTATCTAATCAAAATACGCGTACCCACCGGAATATGCTCAAACAACTCGATAATCTGTTCATTGCCCATCCGAATACATCCCTTCGATCCCGGCACCCCCATCGGCACCTCATCCGGCGTTCCATGAATATAGATATAACGCCGCATCGTATCCACTTGACCCAGACGATTTTTACCCACTTCCAACCCACTTAACCAAAAAATACGCGTCAAAATCCAATCTCTCTCCGGATAACGCACTCTTAACGTCGGCGTATACACCTCTCCTGTCGGGCGCCGCCCAACAAAAATCGTATTCGCCGGGCAATTCATCCCAATCTTCGCGCGAATCACATGCCACCCCCGCGGCGTTTGCTCACTTCCACGCACTTCTCCCACCCCATTTTTTGCTGTCGAAATGCGATACTCCTTCACCTGCCTTTCATCAGCTAAAATCGAAAGTGTTTGCTTAGCAATACTGACTTCAAGTGTCATCATAAAGACTTATTCGCCATCATTTTTAATAATCTTACAATTAATTTTTCCGTGAGATGATCTCTATCCTGCGCCGGATCAAATTCCGTAATCTCCATTGCAATCAACTTAGGATCGCTCATCACTTGCATAA
>SCTP01000127.1 GCA_004322325.1 Gammaproteobacteria bacterium
ACGGTGCCTGCTGCAAAAAACGGCCGTGCGGTACTTGTTTATAACCCAGACAAATAACTATGGCAAACATATTAAGAGCAGAACATTTAAAGAAGAAGTTTAAAGCCCGCGATGTGGTAAAAGATGTTTCACTCCATATTCAGCGCGGGGAAGTCGTTGGATTACTGGGGCCGAATGGGGCGGGTAAAACGACGTCATTTTATATGATTGTGGGTTTGATTCCTGCTGATGGGGGGCAGGTGATGCTAGATGAGCAGAACATTACGTATGTCCCTGTTCACGCTCGCGCGCATTTGGGTATTAGTTACTTGCCGCAAGAAGCGTCTATCTTCCGCAAATTAACCGTCGCACAAAATATCATGGCGATTCTGGAGTTGCGGGAGAATTTAACGAAAGCGCAGCGTAAAGAAAAATTAGATCAATTGCTGGAAGAATTTCGGATTACGCATATTCGCGATAGCTTAGGTATGAGCTTATCGGGCGGTGAAAGGCGCCGTACGGAAATTGCACGCGCCTTGGCAACGGAACCGCATTTTATTTTGTTGGATGAACCGTTTGCGGGGATTGATCCTATTTCGGTGTTAGACGTCAAACGTATTATTAATTATTTACGCAAACGTGGTATTGGGATTCTGATCACTGATCATAACGTGCGTGATACATTGAATATTTGTGAACGCGCTTATATTGTGAGTCAAGGCAAAATTATTTGTGAAGGTAATCCTGAAGCGATCTTAACGAATGATGAAGTTCGTGCGGTTTATTTAGGTGAAGAATTTAATTTATGATCAAGCAACAACTCACTATTCAAAATCAACGCGGCTTGCATACACGTGCGGCGGCTAAATTGGTTGATATGGCGAAACGATTTGAAAGCCGCATTCAGCTTATTTATCGGGATCGAATTGTCGATTGCAAAAGCATCATGGGAGTGATTACGTTGGGAGCGCAGAAAGATAATACGCTGGATGTGATCGTGACGGGGGATGATGAGCAGCAGGCGTTGGCAGCGATTGTGAAGTTGATTGATGGGAAATTTGGGGAAGAGTAGTTAACTTATTAATTAATTTGGCCATTTTCCTAAAAGAGAGAAAGACATCTTCCCTGTTTTGACAATTCAGTAAAGAAAGTACATAATTAGGAAGAAGGAAGAAATTAACGAGAATGATTATGCTTAACATCAAACATCCGGAAGCAGATAGGTTAGCCAGAATATTAGCCCAACAAACAGGCGAAACTATTACTGAAGTAGTAATAGAAGCTTTGCGCGAAAAACTATTACGTGAACAAGGAAAACGCGCTCCTACTGAATTAAAAGAAAGTTTACTGGCAATTGGGCAACGCTGCGCCAAGCTTCCTGATCGGGATAAACGCTCACCCGATGAGATTCTTGGTTATGACGCCACTGGCCTACCAAAATAAGGGTGTCATTTTGTGGTATTAGATACTTCTGCTATTTTAACTATTTTGCTCAATGAACCAGAGGCAGCAACTTTTGTCGAACTCATTAGCAAAGACCCGAAACGATTACTTTCTGCAGGCACTGCTTTAGAATTAATGATTGTTATAGAAGCGCGTAAAGGTGAAGCTGGAGGCCGGGAATTAGATTTATTGTTGCACCGAACTAAAATTGATATCGTTCCATTTGATAATGAACAAGCAGAAATCGCGAGAATAGCATGGCGCCGTTTCGGAAAAAGCAATCATCCAGCAGGATTAAATTTTGGTGATTGCTTTGCGTATGCATTGGCCAAAATCTCTGGTGAACAATTACTATTTAAAGGAAAAGATTTTAACCAAACTGATATTTCATTTATTGCTTGGGAATAAACAAATAATCAAAAGAAGGTGCTTTTGAATTTCTCAGTATAGTTTAACACTTATTTCCCATGCCCGAAATTTCGCACCATCTCTGTAAAACCATCTTCTCGATAACTTTTATAAGGCTGCTCATGTTTTTTAGCGCTCGCTTTATTCCCGCTGATCTTTCCATCCAGTAACTTTCCTTGAAACGCTATTAAGGCTTTAAAATCTTCTACCGTTTGCAGCGAAGCAACATCGCTCATAAAACTTTCCGCTCTTTCTGTATGATACTGACGAGACGATGACCGATAGTCTTGACATTGCTCAGTAGAAATAATTTTATAAATTTTTAATCTCTCGTCTTCATTAAATAGAGCTAATATTTTTTCATCACCAGAAACGTCTCTATTAGGACGAGCTAATACTTGACATGCCAATGCTATATCATAATCAATTTTGTATTCGCTCATTAATCTATTTAATTCTTGCGCACGAGATTCCTGTGACATTGTATTTGTTTCTCTTTCCACCAAGCCACGAAATATTTCACAATCTAAATGCGCCATCACCCGCAAAGTGGATGCTGGCGTTAATAAATAGTTTGCTTCTTTAAACCCTTTAACGGCTTCTCGAATGCATTCCAATTTACTGGGATTCGCATCCCATTCTTGATTATTTATTAAAATATTTATCTTATTTAATTCACCATCTATCGCTGCTTGCTTAATTTCTTGAGGTAAGTCGTGATTGCTATTATGTAAAGTAGATTTTTTTTGTCTAAACATTCTATACGTTCCTTTTTTCTAACTCCCCGCAATCATCATTTCCTCAATCAAAATCGACCCCGTCCGAACATTCCCTCGCACATCCACATCTTTCCCTACTTCCACAATATGTTGATATATTTCCTGCAACTTCCCCGCCACCGTAATCTCACTCACCGGATACTGAATCTCTCCATTCTCCACCCAATAACCACCCGCACCACGCGAATAATCACCGGTAATTAAATTCACACCCTGCCCCATCATCTCCGTAACCAACAACCCGCTTCCCATCGCCTTCAAAAGCGCCGGCAAATCTTTCTCCCCCGGACGGATCGTTAAATTATGCACCCCACCCGCATTCCCCGTCGTCTTCATGCCTAATTTTCTCGCGGAATACACTCCCAACGAATACTGGCGCAACACACCATCTTCCACAAAAACATTCGACCGTGTTGCCACCCCATCTTCATCAAACGGAGCACTGCCTAATGCACGTGGTAAATGAGGTTGTTCTTGAATATGCACAAAAGAAGGGAAAATTTTCTTATCTAAATGATCTAATAAAAATGATGACTTACGATATAAATGCCCACCTTGAATCGCTGAAACAAAACTCCCTAACAACCCTCGCGCTTCCTCTGCTACAAAAATAACCGGCGCCTTCATCGTCGGCAATCGCTTCGATCCTAAACGGCGTACTGTTCTTTCCGCCGCTTGCTTAGCAATATGTGAAATGGATTCAAGATACGCTGGATCCACCGCGATACTATAACTATAGTCACGCTGCATCTCCTCGCCTTCTTTCGCTACTAAAACACAACTAATATCATGATGAGTAAAAGGAAAAACGCCCATAAATCCCAAACTATTCGCCTGAACATGCAATCCTTCTACGGTAGAAACCATCACTTCTTCCGCACTCATAATACGCTTGTCATAACTCAGCGCTTCACGTTCACACTGACACGCTAACTCAATCGCTTCTTCCACAGAAATCGACCAGGGATAAGCTAAATCTAATTGCGGATAATCAAACGCTAATTCATTTTTGTCCGCCAATCCCGATGCTTTATCTTCATCCGTAAATTTCGCAATATGGCAAGCCGCTTCCACTGCCGCACGAATCGCTTCAGGCCGTAAATCAGATAGACTCGATGAACCCATCCGTTTATCGAAATAAACCGTAATGTCCACGGATTTATCTTGATTGTATTCCACTGTCTCTACATCACCGCCGCGTGCTGTCACAGAAAATCCTTTATTCGCCCCTACATTCACTTCTGCTTGATGCGCACCTAAACGGGCTGCTTCTTTAAGAATATCTTGAGAAATTGATTGTAACTGACTTAAATTCATTAACTTTTTTTCAATCATTTTTTTGTCCCGCCCACAGTTAATTCTTCCACACGCAAGGTCGGCTGCCCCACACCCACGGGAACACTTTGACCATCTTTCCCGCACACACCTACCCCTGTATCCAGCTTCAAATCATTACCCACCATGGAAACCTTGGTCAGCACCTCTGGCCCATTGCCGATTAAAGTCGCGCCTTTTACCGGGGCACCGATTTTGCCATCTTCAATGAGATACGCTTCACTGGCGGAAAAAACAAATTTACCCGAGGTAATATCAACCTGCCCGCCACCAAAATTCACGGCATAAAGCCCTTTTTTTACCGAAGCGATAATATCTTCCGGCGCAGATTGCCCTGGTAACATATAAGTATTCGTCATGCGTGGAATCGGTAAATGCGCATACGTCTCGCGTCTGCCATTACCCGTCGATTGCACACCCATTAAACGCGCATTGCGTTTGTCCATCATGTAACTGCGCAAGATACCATTTTCGATCAACACATTGTTTTGCGTCGGTGTGCCTTCATCATCAATATTTAACGAACCACGGCGATCCGGCAGCGTGCCATTATCCACAATCGTACATAATTCACTCGCTACGCGCTGACCCATCCGACCACTGTAAGCTGAAATACCCTTGCGATTAAAATCGCCTTCCAGCCCATGGCCTACCGCTTCGTGCAGCAATACGCCTGGCCAGCCCGGCCCTAATACTACCGTCATGGGACCTGCTGGTGCATCGGTTGCCTCTAAGTTCACCAACGCTTGCCGCAGCGCTTCGTCGGCATATTGAAAAACGATATCGCCGGTTAAAAAATACTGATAATCAAACCGCCCACCACCACCAGCATAACCCGATTCACGACGGCCATTATGCTCGACAATGACACTCACACTAAATCGCACGAGCGGCCGCACATCACTGGCGGTATGACCATCACTTGCCATGACTAATATGGTTTCATATTCGCCTGCCAAACTGGCGTTAACTTGAATAATGCGAGATTCTTTCTGACGAAGATAGGCATCCACCCGTTGCAACAAAGCCACTTTGTCTTTTTCAGACAAAGAATGCAGTGGATTAATTGGCTGATACAGCTGATGGCCTGGCAATCGATGAAATGCCTGAACGGTTTGCTCACTCCCTTGCCGCACAATACTTCGTGCTGCCCGTGCGGCTTGCTCAAGTGCTGGCATGACGATATCGTCTGCATACGCAAACCCTGTTTTTTCCCCGCTCATCGCCCGCACACCCACGCCGCGATCAATATCAAAACTACCGCCTTTAATAATACTGTCTTCTAACGCCCACGATTCGGAATAAATCGATTGAAAATATAAATCAGCATAATCAATTTGCCGACCTGCCAATTGGTGAATCACCTGTTGCAATTCTCTATCGGTCAACCCTGCTGGATCTAATAAATCGTGACGGACTATCTCAAAGACATCAGCCATGGCGTCAAACCCTACTTTATAAATGAAATGGGAGGAATTATGCCGGATAACCGCTTTTTCGTCATCTTATTCTTCCACTTGTCTTCATCCCCCCAATCAACTAGGATAATTCCTTGGCAGGACAAAAAAACTGAAAAGGACAAAGCAATGAAAACTTCTCATCCATTATTACTCACAATTGCTGTTGTTTTTTTGTTAGGAGGTTGCTCTACTACAAACCAATCTACTCCACGGGTTGCCTCTAATTTCATTAACAGGCAGCAAGTCACTCCCGCGACGAATGATATTTATCCTTCAAAAAATCCACAAACTGTCGCTGTTTATACGGATACCCATAAGCCGCATGCCGCTTATCGGGTAATTGGCACGGCGAGCGTGTCTAAATATAATCTGTTGGGAATGAAACGACAAGACGCTACCGTGCAAGAAATGATGAAAAATCTAGCGGCCTCCATTGGCGGTGACGGCCTCATCGACGTTAAAACCAATGATGAATCCATGCAAGCTAGGGTAATCGCGTTTCAGAAGATCCTGATTTAAGCGCACCTATCACCGGTGGCTGATCACGCAAAATCA
>SCTP01000128.1 GCA_004322325.1 Gammaproteobacteria bacterium
CCACCCATGACAGCAATACGCGCGTTAGGCCACATCCATAAAAAACGCGGTTCATAAGCGCGACCGCACATGGCGTAATTTCCTGCACCATAACTGCCGCCGATAATGACGGTGATTTTGGGTACTTGGGCGCAAGCAACGGCCGTCACCAGTTTTGCACCGTGTTTAGCGATGCCTTCCGATTCCACCTTACTGCCAACCATAAAGCCGGTGATGTTTTGCAAAAATAAAAGGGGAATACGTCGCTGGGTGCAGAGTTCAATGAAATGCGCTGCTTTTAAAGCGGAATCAGAAAATAGAATGCCATTATTGGCAATAATACCTACCGGTACGCCAAGAATATGGGCAAAGCCGCAGACAATGGTTTTACCATAGAGTGCTTTAAATTCATCAAATTCAGATCCATCGACAATGCGGATAATAATTTCCCGCACATCAAATGGATAACGTGCATCAGCCGGAATAATGCCATACAGTTCATTCGCATCATACAAAGGCTCTTTCACTTCTTGCAGGGGAAACGCAGGCTTTGGCGGGCGATTAAGATGAGACACGACGCGGCGGGTTAAAGCAATTGCATGTTCATCATTTTGCGCATAGTAATCTGCCACACCTGAGGTACGGCAATGCACATCCGCACCGCCTAACGCTTCGGCTGTCACGACTTCACCGGTCGCGGCTTTGACTAAAGGGGGACCCGCTAGAAAAATCGTACCTTGCTCGCGGACGATGATGGATTCATCCGCCATCGCGGGAATATAGGCACCACCTGCGGTACACGATCCCATCACGACGGCAATCTGAGGAATACCTTGAGCAGACATATTGGCTTGATTATAAAAAATGCGGCCGAAATGGTTTTCATCCGGAAACACTTCTTCTTGTTTGGGAAGATAAGCGCCGCCTGAATCGACTAAGTAGATACAAGGCAAATGGTTTTGCTCGGCTATTTTCTGCGCGCGCAAATGCTTTTTCACGGTGATGGGATAATATGTACCGCCTTTGACTGTCGCATCATTGACAATAATCATGCAATCTACCCCCATGATGCGGCCTACCCCCGTGATGATACCCGCTGCAGGAATGTCATCCTCATACATTTCGTAACCGGCTAGAGGTGATAATTCAAGAAAATCAGAACCTGGATCTAATAATAATTCAATCCGATCACGCGGTAATAATTTTCCATGTTGACGATGACGCTCACGAGCTTTTTCTCCTCCACCTTCTTGTATCTTAATCAGCCACTTTCGTAAATCCATGGCCATCGTGCGCATGGTAGCAAAATTATGGTGAAACGTTTTATCGTCTTTATCCACTTGTGATTGAAATCCAGCCACGCTAGGCTCCTTTGTGTTATTTTGTTTCTTCAAATAATTCTCTGCCAATTAACATACGTCGTATTTCCGAAGTGCCAGCACCGATTTCATAGAGTTTCGCATCGCGCCATAGGCGACCAGTGGGGAAATCTTGAATGTAGCCGTTTCCTCCTAAGCATTGAATCGCTTGACCCGCCATCCAAGTCGCTTTTTCCGCTGTGTAGAGAATAGCTGACGCGGCATCTTTACGGGTAGCATCACCGCGATCACACGCGTTGGCCACGGCGTAGAGGTAAGCGCGTGAGGTCATGAGGGCGGTATACATATCAGCGAGTTTGGCTTGCATCAGCTCAAATTCACCTATCGATTTACCAAATTGTTTACGTTCATGGACGTACGGTAACACCATATCCATACACGCTTGCATAATGCCGATCGGGCCGGCGGCGAGTACGACGCGCTCGTAATTCAAGCCTTTCATTAATACTTCGGTGCCTTTGTTTAATTTGCCTAAAATATTTTCTTCCGGCACCACGCAATCTTCAAATACGAGTTCTGAGGTATTAGAGCCGCGCATCCCTAGCTTATCGAGCTTTTGAGCGGTATGAAATCCGGGGAATTGCTTCTCGACCAGAAAAGCCGTGACACCTTGCGAGCGGGCTTGTTTATTGGTTTTTGCATAAACAACAAGCACATCCGCATCCGGGCCATTGGTGATCCACATTTTCGTGCCGTTTAAGAGATAGTGATCCTCTTTTTTTTCCGCTGCGAGCTGCATACTCATAACATCGGAACCCGCTTGAGCTTCACTCATGGCCAGCGCCCCGAT
>SCTP01000129.1 GCA_004322325.1 Gammaproteobacteria bacterium
ATTTTGTTATTTTCCCAAAATGTGATGCACGGCAACCGTGTCAACCGTGAAAATGAAACACGATGGTCGATGAATTGCCGCTTCAAAAACATATTAACGCCTTATCATGGCAAAAAATTGTGTGAATTTTTCGAACCTATTACCATCCGTCCTTTAACCCGCTTAGGAATGAGTTACAAATTACCCGAGGATTTTTATGAAGCCTAAAAAAGGACATCGCGGTTACATCGGTAGTCGGCCGTATCATAGCGGTGATTATCCGCAGCATGTGCAAAATATAATTATCCGCAATTACTGTCAAAAGAACCAATTAACTTACCTACTCAGTGCAACCGAGTACGCCATGCCTGGTTGTTACATGATGTTGGAAGAAGTCTTGCGCTCACTGGATACGTTAGAAGGTATCGTCTTATTTAGTATTTTTATGCTGCCAAAATCGGCGCAAAAGAGAAAAGCTATTTATGATGAGATATTAAAAGGTGGTACTAGTTTGCACGCTGCGTTGGAAGATTTGTCTATTCACAGTGAAGCCGATATCCAAGTGGTGGAAGATATGATGAATTTAAACAATATTATTAATCATCAATCTCTCGTTGAATTAAGGAGTTTGTCGTGAAAGAAGTCAATTTTTTAGAAAAATATCAAAATAAGACAAAACGCAATTACGTTGAAAGAGTCGTGAGCCACGATAAGGCAGAATGTGCTGCTGTGGCAAAGCGTTGGGGTCAAGATTATTGGGATGGTGAACGTTGCTATGGCTACGGCGGTTATCGTTATGATGGTCGATGGAAAAGTGTCGCGCAAGATATCGCCACACATTATGGATTGAAACCGGGCGATAAAGTATTAGATATCGGTTGCGGTAAAGGCTTTTTACTCTATGAATTGACGCAAGTGGTTCCTGGTCTTCAAGTATCTGGGATTGATATCTCTGAATATGGGATTCAGAACGCTAAAGAAGAAATTAAAGATGATCTTAAAGTAGGTAATTGCATTGAATTACCGTGGGAAGATAAAACTTTCGATTTTGTTTATTCAATTAATACATTTCATAACCTTTATGTCTATGAATTAGAAAAAGCCGTTCGTGAGATGGAAAGAGTGAGTAAGAATACAAAATGGTGTTGCGTCGAGTCTTATCGTAATGAAAATGAAAAAGCTAATCTTCTTTATTGGCAACTAACATGCCAGTCTTTTTATACGCCTGATGAATGGAAATGGTTATACCAGAAATGGGGATATCAGGGAGATTGCGGGTTTATTTACTTCGAATAAGAAATCAATGAATAATGCGCTTGTTGTTGGGATTAATGGCACGATTGGGTCGGCGTTATTTACTGCTTTAGCGGGTACTCATGTTACGGCATGGGGAACGACGCGACGGGCTGCTGAGCCAGGTAAACAGACTATTTTTTACTTGAATCTGATGGATGAGCCTGCTTCCTGGGTTCTTCCTGATGTTCATTTTGATGTCGTTTATCTTTGTGCAGGCATTTGCAAAATGGCTGATTGTGAAAATGATCCCGCCACTGCCTATAAAATTAATGTTGATGGCATGTCATCTCTCGCTCATTATTTTTCTCTCCAAGGATCGTTTATTGTTTATCTTTCCACCAACCAAGTTTTTTCTGGCCAGACACCCCATACCTTGCCGGAAGAAGCTTATGGTCCTCAAAACGAATATGGGCGCCAAAAGGCGCAAGCAGAGCAGTCAATTAAAGCAGCTTGTCCTTCATCAGCTATTGTCAGGCTGACAAAAGTGGTGGAGCCTAATATGGCGCTGGTGAAGAATTGGATTCATCAATTAGAACAGCATCAACCGATTGAAGCGTTTCAAGACATGATGCTAGCTCCCGTAACGTTAAAGCAAGTGATTGATGTGCTTATCAGTGTGGGACAAAAGAAACAAGGCGGTTATTACCATGTTTCTGGTGCGCAAGATGTTTCCTATTATGACGTAGCTGCTTATTTAGTGTCTTATTTGAACCAACCAGCTTCGTTAGCGCAAGCGGTTACCGCGAGTGAGAAAGGAATTAACCCTCATTTCTTGCCACGATTTACTACATTAGATTGTACCAGTACAATAACGCTCACGGATTATAAGCCAATGTATTTTTCCGAAGTGTTACATGAATGTTTTGATAATTTAAGGAAATAAAAAAATGGATCAGCAAATTGATGTTGTTACCGGAGGAGCCGGTTTTATTGGAAGTCATTTGGTCGATAAATTATTATCACAGGGGCGTTCTGTTAGAGTCATCGATAGTCTTGTCACGGGTCATCCGAGGAATTTACAGCAACATCAAGACAATCCAAATTTAGAATTTATTCAAGGCGATATCACTAATACTGTCTTGATGAATCAGGCGTGTCAGCAAGCGGAACGTGTGTTTCATGTGGCGGCGAGGGCGGATATTGTGCCGTCGATTGAAGATCCGACAGAATATTTTAAATCGAATGTTGAAGGAACGTTATCAGTTTTAGAAGCAGCCAGGTTGCATCGAGTGAAACGATTAGTTTATATCGCCTCTTCCAGCTGTTATGGCTTTCCCGACGTTTTCCCAACACCTGAGACCGCAAAAATTTCCCCGCAATATCCGTATGCGTTAACCAAATATTTAGGCGAAGAAATGGTATTACATTGGCATAAAGTTTATAAAATGCCAGTTGCCTCCGTCCGTTGCTTTAATGTTTACGGTCCGCGTGCACGTACATCCGGTAGTTATGGTGCGGTGTTTGGTGTGTTTTTGGCGCAACTGTTAGCGGGTAAGCCATTAACCATTGTGGGCGATGGTCAACAAGTACGTGATTTTGTCTATGTGAGCGATGTCGTAGAAGCGATTATAGCGGCTGCGAATAGTTCAGTGAGTGGTGAAGTGTTTAATATCGGCAGTGGTCAAAAGCCGGTGAGTGTGAATCGATTAGTAGAATTACTCGGTGCTAAAGAAACTACCCACATTCCAAAACGTCCGGGTGAGCCAGACATGACTTGGGCGGATGTCACTAAAATTCAATCTATCTTAAAATGGCAAGCGAAAGTTTCCATTGAAGAAGGTGTCAAAATCATGTTGGACAATATGCATTATTGGCAAACCGCGCCTGTTTGGACGCCGGAATCCATTGCTGATGCAACAAAGGTATGGTTTAAATACCTTGAAAGTCCAAGTGTTTAATGATAATTTACCGAAAAAAACGTATAGGGATTTCGAATAATGAGTGTAGAAAATGTAGCAGAAATTCTTGATCAACCTCGGAGAATACGCGATAAAATTGTGACGGTTGATCAACTAGCCAATATTGTTCGTGCTTTAAAGTCTAGCGGAAAATCAGTTGTTCAGTGTCATGGTACCTTCGATTTATTACATCCCGGTCACTTAAGGCATTTAGAAGCCGCGCATCATGAAGGTGATATTTTAATTGTGACGGTGACAGCGGATGAATATGTGAATAAAGGTCCGGGACGTCCTATCTACAATCAACAATTACGTTGTGAAATGTTAGCTTCATTACAATTTGTGGGTTGGGTGGCAGTGAATTCTCAACTCGATGCGGTTTCTTTAATTCATAAAATCCAACCAAATGTTTATGCTAAAGGCCAAGACTATGCAGATGTCGGTCAGGATGTGACTGGCAAAATACGCTTAGAAGTAGAAGCGGTTGAAGCGCATGGCGGCAAGTTTGTCATGACGAATGAAATTACGTTTAGTTCTACCCAGTTAACGAACCAACATTTTGATATTTATAATCCTGAAATGAACGAATACTTACGACGTTTGCGTAAGAATAAAAGCATGACAGAGTTATTTGAATTAATCGAAAGTGTTCGGGATTACCGAGTTGTCTTTATTGGCGATACTATTCTTGATGAGTATCGGTATGTTACTGTAATGGGTAAATCGGCCAAAGAGAATATCATTGCCACTCGGCAGTTGAGCAGTGATGTGTTTGCTGGCGGTGTGATCGCTGCGGCCAATCAAACAGCGGCTTTCTGTAAAGAAGTAGAGATTATTACTGCGTTGGGGAATGATAATGCAGCTGAATTAGATATACAGCATTGTCTCAAACCAAATGTGAAATTATCCCCTGTTTTTCGCAATGATAGCAGTACCATACGTAAGATTCGCTTTGTAGAGAAAGAACAAACGCGGAAATTGTTTGAAGTCTGCCATATCTCTGATGCACCTATTAATCAAGATGTGGAAAGTGATTTACTCTCATTAATCCATAAGAAATTAGCTGATGCGGATATGATTATCGTCACTGATTTTGGACATGGGTTGGTGACGCCTACTGTCGTTAAAGCATTGGCAAATCAGAAGAAGTTTCTTGCTGTTAATGCACAAGCGAACAGTGCTAATCGCGGGTTTAATTTAATTACGAAGTATCCGCGAGCCGATTACATTTGTATCAATTCAGATGAAGCACGTTTGGCTGTGTCAGATAGGCATAGCCCATTGGAGGTAGTTGTTGGCCGAGAATTGGCGAGCCGAATTGATTGTCCGAAAATGATTGTGACGCAAGGACGTAGAGGTTCAATTGTCTATTCTCGTGGTCACGAGCCTACTGTGCTACCGGCATTTGCTGATAAGGTGGTCGATAGTATGGGTGCAGGGGATGCTGTTCTTGCTATGACTGCTCCCTTAGTGGCAGCGGGTGGGGATATGGAAGCGGTTGGTTTTATTGGAAATATTTTGGGTGCCTTAAATGTAAAAATGGTGGGGCAGCAAAGTGTGGAAAAAGCGAGTGTGATTAAAGGCATTACCGCTTTATTGAGATAAGAAAAGGATGGATTCCCGCTAAAGCGGGAATAACATGCTAAAAGAATTAGGTGTTAAAAGGAAAGTTTATGGAAAATTGGATACAGAATTATTTTAGAATATTGTGTGATTTGCAGTTAAACGTTGGCATTACCAACGCTTCACAGGAAGTAATCGGCAGAGAAGAAGGATATCAATCTTATATTCAATGGGTACAAACTGCGCATGAACAAGGCGGTAAAGTCATGTTTATCGGCAATGGAGGAAGTGCAGGTATTGCCAGTCATGTTGCAATCGATTATTCCAAGAATGGCCATATCCGCTCGATGGCGTTTAGTGATTCCTCTGCTATCACTTGTTTAAGTAATGATTGTGGTTATGAGAACGTATTTGCGAAGCAAATCGAATTTCATGGCAATGCAAAAGATGTTTTAGTTGCGATTAGCAGTTCAGGCCGTTCCAAAAACATCTTGGAGGCGGTTGCCGTTGCCAAAAAGTTAAGTTGTAAAATCGTAACATTTTCAGGCTTTGATCAAAATAATTCTTTACGTCAATTAGGCGACTTAAATTTCTATATTGCATCCCATAGCTATGGGTTTGTTGAAGTCGCACATTTAGGATTGATACATTCACTTCTGGACTATATCACTGAAGTATTACATCAACCTAAAGAAGCGGCTGGTGCTATTTAATGATAAAAATAATGAGGTGATTGATGATGGCGAATCAGTTTAAACAAATATTAGTGACGGGTGGCGCGGGTTACGTAGGAAGCCGATTAGTTCCCGCTTTGTTAGAAAATGGTTATAAAGTAAAAGTGTTGGACCTTTATATTTATGATAAAGAGATATTTAAAGATTATAAAAATAATTCTGCTCTCACTGAAATTCAAGGTGATATCCGAGATACGGGTGTTGTACATAAGGCAATGGAAGGTTGTGATGCTGTTATTCACTTAGCATGTATTTCAAATGACCCTTCCTTTGATTTAGATCCTACTTTAGGTAAGTCGATTAACTACGATGCTTTTCGCCCAATGGTTAAAATGGCTAAAGAATTAGGGGTGAAACGCTTTATTTATGCTTCATCTTCATCCGTGTATGGGATTAAAGAAGAGCAGAATGTAACGGAAGACTTAGAGCTTAATCCTTTGACTGACTACTCAAAATATAAAGCAGAATGCGAGAAAGTATTAGCAGAAGAAGCTGTTGATGGTTTTGAAACAGTGACCATTCGTCCAGCTACTGTTTGTGGCTATGCTCCGCGGCAACGTTTGGATTTGACAGTCAATATCTTAACGGCACATGCGTGGAAAAATAAGGTAATCAAAGTATTTGGTGGAAATCAGCTTCGACCCAACATTCACATTGATGATATGGTAACCGTTTATTTAACGTGTTTAGCAGCTGCGCGAGAACAAATTGATAGAAAAATATTTAATGCTGGCTATCAAAATCACTCAGTGGCTGATATTGCTAATATGGTTAAGAATGTGTTTTCGGAAGAAATTGCTATTGAAGTCGTGCCGACGGATGATAATCGTTCTTATCATATTTCTTCTCAGAAAATTGAGGCGGAGCTTGGTTTTAAACCAAAATATACTATTGAGGATGCTGCTCGAGGGTTAAAGCAAGCTTTTGATAAAGGTTTGTTGAGTAATCCTTTAACGACTGAAAAATATCATAATATCAAGCAGATGCAGAAAATTGGCCTAACTTGATCGAAGAAACGGCGCGCTTACATGACAAATGATAATTCTATTTGTGTACTTTTAGCGATATGGGGTGAAAGATATATCAAGGATTTTTTGGAATTGAGCCTGCCAAGTTTGCTTGCGCCTGGTAATGTGCCGGCTTTGGCTAGTCATTACCCGGTGCGGTTCGTATTTTTGACTCGTACAAGAGATGTGGATGTATTTAGTGATCATCCAGCTATTCAGAAGTTAAAGACTTATTGCGAAGTAGATTATCTTTCTCTTGATGATTTGATCACCATCGAAAATTATTCGACCACGCTGACTCTGGCTTTAGATCGAGCGATCAGAAGTACAGGTAAGAAGATGTTAAAGACTTATTTTCTGATTCTGATGGCAGATTACATCATGGCAGATGGTTCGCTGAAAGGGTTGATGAAGTATATCCAAGCTGGTTATAGCGGTATTTGTGCGGGTAATTTTCAGGTTTTGAAGGAGGAGACGAAAGAGTTTTTCTTGTCGCAGGTTGATCAAGCTAATCATGTTATGCAAATATCGCCGAGAGCATTGTTGAAATATAGCTTAGAGCATCTACATCCAGTGACAGTATCAAGTGTTTATAATCAAGGTGTATTGCACAACTATCGTGCCAATCGCTTTCTTTATCGGCATAGCTCAGAAGTGTTGGTTGGTAGATTTTACCTATTACATGCTCTCTGTATTAAGCCTGAAGTAGAAAATTATCACGTAGGATCTTCTTTCGATTATTCATTTATTCCTGAAATGTGCTCATCAGGGCGGATTGCAGTAATTGATGATTCGGATGATTATTTTGTAGTCGAAGTGCAGCCTAAAAAACATGAGTTATTAAATGTTGATCATGGGCCATATCAAGAAAAAAAACTAGCACGGGCATTATCTGAATGGACAACGAAGCAGCATCGAGAGAATGCAAAGAAAAGTATTTATTTTCATGCTCGAGATATATTACCAAAAGAAAAATTGGCTATTGAAGTGCAGATAAATCATTTTATTCAAGGGTTAGATAAGCAATTAAAAAGGTATAAAGAACAACCTTACTATAATCATCCTTATTGGCGGGGTGCGTTTAAGGCATTTGAAATGCAAAAGCATCTTGCTCAAAATAACCAAGATTACTTTAGCATTACACCGGCCACAGAATTATTTTCATTACCGAGAAACCTTTATTATCGTTTTATAGGGTTACCACCTAAAGTTTTTCCATGGTATTATCGTTGGCGAGAATATCGCTTAATGATGAAAGAAATTAAAAATCAAATAGTACCGGAAGAGATAAATGATGCGGTAGTTTTATATGATCATTATCACTTAGAGATGATTTCGTATTACCGTCTCTTCAAAGAAATCATGAAAATTCCAGATCATTATTACCTTGATAAGGTTGTGAATTCTAAGGATAAATTAAAAGAATTAAATAATAAGAAGTATAAAACTTGCATTATTGTGGTTTCATCAGAATATTTAGATGGTGTAAAAGATTTTTTATCCGTAATAAAAAAATGGTTAAATTTTAACGGAAAAATAGTGATTTTAATTTTTAATGAAAAAAACTATATTCCAAGCTTTATTTATAATTTCACTCTAGAATGTATTTGTAAAATAAATTCTATTCTAAACATGCAATATAAAATAGATAAATTATCGAGTGTTAATAATAATTTAACAATGTTAAATGCAGGGATAGTCTATAAGATTAATCGATTGTTTGGTTATAATAAGAAAATGCGATTTTTATTTTATATTCTTTTAGGGCTGCCAGGTTGCATTTTATCGCTCGTCTTAAATCTCTTGCCACGTTTTTCAAAAAAAGGATATGGGCATTGTACAAACATTATTGTGTCATTAATCCCAGATGAAAGTATAAAACAGTGTGAGCAAGGAGTTTTTTGATATGGTCAGAGATGATTCCATTTGTGTATTACTTGCCATTTGGGGTGAAAGATATATTAAAGATTTTTTAGGGCTTGGGTTGCCGTGCTTGCTTGCGCCAGGAAACATTCCTGCTTTAGCTACCTATTATCCTGTACGATTTATTTTTTTGACACGGGCAGATAATGTTTCCATTTTTGATGATCATCCGGCTATTCAAAAGTTAAAAGCTTATTGCAAAATAGAATATATTGCTATCGATGATTTAATTACTGTTGGTAACTATTCAACAACTTTAACATTAGCTTTCGATCGTGCTATTCGTGCGGCTGGAAAGAAAATGCTAAAAACCTACTTTCTTATCTTGACAGCTGACTATATCATGGCAGATGGTTCGCTAAGAGGGTTAATGCGCTATATTCAAGCTGGTTATAATGGAATTTGTGCAGGGAATTTTCAAGTTATTAAAGAAGATACAAGAGCATTCTTTCTTAACAAAATAGATCCTATTTCTCAAGTCATTCAAATACAACCACGCGAATTATTAGAATATAGTTTTGAACATTTACATCCTATCACTATCGCCAGTATTTTTAACCAAAACATATTACATAATTACCAAGCAAATCGATTCTTTTATCGCTATAGTCTAGAGGTGTTAGCTGCAAGTTTTTATTTATTGCATCCTCTTTGTATTAAACCAGAAACAGAAAATTACCGAGTAGGTGCTGCTTGTGATTATTCTTTCATTCCAGAAATGTGTCCATCAGGAAATATTGCTATATTAACAGATTCAGATGAGTATCTCGTGGTAGAAATGCAGCCTAGGCAACAGGAAGTTCGCTTTGTTAATGGTGGAAAGTATAAAGATAAAAAATTAATAGAGACTTTAGGAGAATGGACCACAAAGCAGCATCGCAAAAATGCACAGACCACTATTTATTTCCATACTTGTGATGTTTATGAAGAGGAAAAAGCGCGTATTAGGGTGAAGTTGAATGTATTTACTGAAAGAATAAATAAACTATTAGAGAGGTATCCAGAGCAACCTCACTATGATCATCCATATTGGATGGGGGCAATAGAAGCATTTCAGACACAGAAAAAAATTATTAGTAAAAATTATTATGATTATTTTGATATTACTTCGTTTAGTGAAAAACTTTTTTTTCCTAAGAGGTTGTACTATTATTGCTTTGGAATACCGCCAAAAGTTTTTCGTTGGCATCATCGCTGGCGAGAATATCAGCTTGTTAAACAAACTCTTAAAGAGCGAATATTGTCTGAAGACATAAAAAATACGATGGTTCTCTATGATGATTACTATATAGAGTTTATGATATATTATCGTTTTTTTAAGGATATTATGCATATTCATAATCATTATCATCTAGAAAATTTTATTAATTCTAAAACTAAACTAAAAGAGTTAGAAAATAATAAGGTTAATATTTGTGTAATTGTAATTTCATCACAATGTGTTGAAAAAATTAAAGTATATTTACCCATTATTAATTTGTTATTAAATCCTAACGGGAAAATATTTATTATTATTCCTAACAAAGATAACCATGTGCCAAGCTTCGTGTATGACTTCCCACTTGAATGTATTCAGAAGTTAGGGTTTTTGTGGAATATAAAAAATAAATATCTTGAATTTGTTGCTATTCGTAATAACTTAACATATTTAAGTGCTAGCATTTATTCTAAAATAGATCGATGGTTAGGTAAAAAAAATAAACTTAAAGTATGGTTATTAATTTTATTAGGGCTGCCTGGTGCTGTTTTATACTTTATTATTAATCACTTATCAGGTAAAGCTAATAAGGAAGAAGGTCATTGTACAACTGTGATTGTTACCTTTGTGCCGGATAGAGTCCTTAAATGAATATACATGACATTAAAATTAGCGCTGTTCTACCTAATTATAATATGGCAAATTTTCTTCCCAAAGCCATTCAAACATTAGTGGATCAAACCGAAAAATTTTTTGAAATTATTATTATTGATGATGCTTCTACTGATGATAGCCTTAAAATTATTTATGATTTTATGCAACGATATGACAATATTCAGCTTATTAAGCATGAAAAAAACCTCGGTGTTAATCCTGGGCTTAACCATGGTATTGAACAATCAGCAGCAGATTACATTTTATTTTGTGCAGCGGATGATTGGTATCACCCGCATATTGTTACTTTAGCCAAAGCAGCAATAAAGAAATGTCCTTCAGTGAAACTAATATGTGGCGATGCTGTTGTTTATTTTTATGATAAAAAAGCCCCATTCCATAGAATGTTATCTTTTCCCCAAAAAAATACTTATATCTCACCGGCTGAATTTCGATCAATTATTAGCCATCACTATATTGGCTTTAATGGTGGTAGTATTATCGCCAATCGCCAAGCAGTAATGGATGCTAAGATGTTGCAACCTTCTTTACGTTGGCATGCTGATTGGCTCCTGCAATTTGTTTTAGCCTTAAAGCATGGTCTTTACTATATTGATCACGTATTTGCTTATGTGGATTTACGTGAAGAGAGTTATTGTGAGGGTAGGCATAACATGATGCAACAAAAACAAGTGCTTATTGCCATGATAGATACCCTCCAAACGCGCTATCCAGAGTTATGGCAGGATTTTAAAAAATATGGCTTAATGCCTAATTATTCTTCTCGTTTTTTGTCTTGGTTTTTATTTAATGCTAATTTACGTCGTTATGTTTCCGTGCGATTGTTGTGGAGG
>SCTP01000130.1 GCA_004322325.1 Gammaproteobacteria bacterium
CCCCTGCTCCGCTCGTGCTGCTTTCGATTCTTCCACGACTTTGCGTATATCTTTCACGCCCGAAAAAATCGCTGATAATCGTTCAAATCGCGCGTGTGCTTTATCCGCCATAATTTGCGCCAGCGTGGTTTTACCCGTACCCGGCGGGCCCCATAAAATCATAGAGTGCAAAATACCTTGCTCAATCGCGCGACGTAAGGGTTTACCGGGTGCTAACAAATGCGATTGACCAACCAACTCATCCAATGATCTCGGCCGCATGCGAGTCGCAAGCGGTTGAAATGAGTCGATGGTGGAAGATTTACCGGTGTCGCGTTTCATCGATGACATCTGCATTAGCTGGCGCTTTGAGTACAAATAGCGAGGTGGGTAATGAGGTATTTATTTTGACATTTTTAAAGCGAATTAATGTCGTGTGACCTAAACGATCTTGCAATTGCATCTGACTAATTTGATTATTCACAAATCCCATTTCTACCTTTGCAATCGTATTATCAGACGTTTTAGGCACTAATATAAACCAACGCAATCCGTTAGATAGTTTCGGAGAAAGTTTAATTGTGTAATCCTCTTCTAATTTAACATTGTCGTGACTCAATAATAATCCTGGCGTATCCCCTGCGGTTTGATGCAAAGATCGGATGGTAACTTGTTCTAAGTCAGGATCATAAATCCATAAGCGTGGGCCGTTCGCAATAATCAGTTGAGGAATGGGCTTGATCACTTGCCAACGAAATTGACCAGGATGTTGAATCGCCATGTGGCCATAAGATTGTTGCACAGCTTTACCGCGATTATCGTAAATCGTTTGCGTGAAATCAGCTTGCATGGAACGGGTAGCATTCAGCAAAGCACTTAATTCAGAAGAAGGTGTGATGGCATGTGCTGAAAACGTCATTGCGAAAAAAAAGATGGGAAGAATGTAACGTAAAAAAGATAATTTCATGATTAACCTCTGTTATTCTACTGGTGCACCCGCTAACACTTCGCGAGACCCATTGTTATCCATTGAACTCACGATACCTGCTGTTTCCATATCTTCCATCATCCGTGCTGCTCGATTATACCCTATTCGTAGCCGTCGCTGAACCAGCGAAATAGATGCACGCCGGCTTTCTGTCACAATGCGCACAGCTTCGTCATATAAAGGATCTTGCTCACCGCCACCTTGCCCTTCTCCCTGTCCACCTGTTGCGCTTCCTTCTTCGGTGACTTCGTATAGATAATCTGGCTGACCACTGCTACGCCAAGCAGCTACCACACGATGCACTTCTTCATCTGCTACATACACGCCATGCACACGCACAGGTACGCCAGCACCGGGCGGGAGATATAACATATCGCCATGTCCCAACAATTGTTCGGCACCTTGCTGATCAAGAATCGTACGTGAATCAATACGCGAAGAAACTTGAAAAGCAACGCGCGTGGGAATATTCGCTTTAATTAATCCCGTAATCACATCCACGGAGGGTCGTTGTGTCGCAACAATCAAATGAATGCCTGCAGCACGCGCTTTTTGGGCAATGCGTGCAATCAAGTCTTCCACTTTCTTGCCCACCACCATCATCATGTCCGCTAATTCATCGATCACCACTACCACCACCGGCAACGGTTCAAGCTGTGCTTTGGCCGATAGTTCATCCACCACCAATGCCCCCGGCATAGAAAGCGGCTGCCCTAGCTTGATAGCATCACTGACTTTTTGGTTATAACCCGTAATATTACGCACCCCTAACGCCGCCATCAGACGATAACGCTTATCCATTTCCGCCACACACCAACGCAACGCATTCGCCGCATCTTTCATATCGGTGATGACAGGTGTTAATAAATGCGGAATGCCGTCGTAAACAGATAACTCCAACATTTTCGGATCGATTAAGATTAAACGTAATTGTTCCGGCGTCGCTTTAAATAGCATGCTTAATAACATCGCATTCAAGCTCACTGACTTACCCGAACCCGTCGTTCCAGCAACGAGTAAGTGCGGCATTTTGGTTAAGTCGACGACCGTCGGATTACCGGAAATATCTTTGCCTAATACTAAACTCACCGGCGAGCGCGATTGATTATAACGCTGCGATTCCAATATCTCGCGCAACGTCACCAATTCACGATTTTCATTCGGAATCTCAAGACCAATGACGGACTTTCCAGGAATCACTTCGACGACACGCACGCTGATGGTAGAAAGTGAGCGGGCAATATCTTTCGCAAGCCCAGTAATTTTACTGACCTTAATACCGGGTGCTAATTCCAATTCAAATCGCGTGATCACAGGCCCTGGATGCACGGCAACCACTTTTGCTTCCACACCAAAATCAGACAAGCGTTGTTCGACTAATTGAGATAATTCTTCAAATGAAATATTCGAGAATGCTTTTTCTGCCGCAGGCGTAGGTGGATTTAATAACGTCAATGGTGGCAAACCGCAGGGTTCTAGTTTGATATTCGGATCAAGCGGGGGTTTTTCTATTTTCTTTTTCTCACGCGGCGGCTCGACTGCTTTCGGTATCACGGGATTCACTACCACCGGCGGAATCACTCGCTCCACGATGATAGGCTCTTCGTGCAGCACAGGTTTGGCGGCTAATTCCACTGTCTGATGGCGCGTGCGTAGATCATGCCAAAGTTGATACACATACTCACCCACTCTATCCACGACGCCCAACCAGGACAGGCCGGTGACGAGCGTAATACCACAGAGCAAAATGGTGATAAACAATAATGTGCTACCCGTTTCATTAAACAAGATGGATAAACCTTGACTGAGCACATCCCCCATCATCCCTCCCGCATCCGCGGGTAAATGAGGCCTAGCCGCCCAATAGAAGCTGACGAGGCTACAGCTGCTTGCGACAATGAAGAACCACCCTATCGCTTTAAAAATCCATTCCTTGGGCTTCTTGGGAACGTTTTGACGGTACTCTTGAACCGTCAACCAGCTGGATAACACCATCAGAATAGGGAAAATATAAGCAACAATACCAAAAAGAGATAAAAAAACATCAGCAATCCACGCCCCTACGCGGCCACCCCAATTGATGACCTTACCCCCCAACCCTGTGCTCGACCAGCCTGGGTCAGCGGTATGATAGCTCGTCAGTGAAACCAATAAAAAAAGAGCACAGGCCAAAGAGATTAAAAATAATCCTTCCCGCAACCGATGCCGCATCTGAACCGATAACGGTCTACGCGATGATTTTTGACTGCTTGCCTGTTTGTAACGATTTTTCATACAGTTGTTTACCTGACATACTGCTTTTCGTACTATATACCACCTGCTGTGAATGAAAAATAGAGATAATCCCTTATGACAACAAAACATCATCGTTTAATTATTTTAGGCTCCGGACCAGCTGGCTGGACGGCTGCCATTTATGCGGCACGTGCGAACTTAAAACCACTGATGATTACGGGCTTAACCCCCGGTGGCCAGCTTAATTTAACCACTGACGTCGATAACTGGCCGGGCGGTAAGAAAGGTTTGCAAGGCCCTGAGTTAATGGAAGAAATGAAGCAGCATGCGGAGCGATTTAATACTGAAATTGTCTACGATGAGATTACGTTTGCTGATTTAAGGCAAAAACCGTTTGTGCTGCAGGGTGAACATACTTATACCTGTGATGCGTTGATTATTGCGACGGGGGCGAGTGCGAAGTATTTAGGTTTGCCGTCTGAAGAAGCTTACAAAGGGAAAGGTGTGTCTGCTTGTGCGACGTGCGATGGGTTCTTTTATCGTAATCAGAAAGTGGTGGTGATAGGCGGTGGCAATACGGCGGTAGAAGAAGCTATTTACTTATCGAATCTTGCCTCTCATGTCACTTTGATTCATCGACGGGATAAGCTGCGGGCGGAGAAGATCATGATTGATCATCTCATGCACAAAAAAGAGGCCACGGGTAACATTGATTTTGCTTGGGATAGCATCGTGGAGGAAGTATTAGGCGATCAACAAGGGGTGACCGGCATTCGAATTAAGAATAAGCATAGCGGGGAGACGCGGGTGATTGATGCGGCAGGTGTCTTTATCGCGATTGGTCATCAACCGAATACGGGTATTTTTGCTGGGCAGTTAGAGATGGATGCGACGGGCTATATTAAAGCACAAAATGGCACGGCGACGAATATTCCAGGTGTTTTTGCGGCGGGGGATGTATCTGACCCTATTTATCGTCAAGCGATTACAGCGGCCGGGTCAGGTTGCATGGCGGCGCTGGATGCTGATAAATACTTGGATAGTCTGGCTTTGGTTACGGTATAATGGCAAACTTTCAACATTACTATTGAGATTGAGCAGGTACAAATGGCAAAAGAAGGGCAAATTGAGATGGAAGGCACTGTATTAGATGCCTTACCAAATACGATGTTTCGCGTTCAGTTGGATAATGGTCATGTCGTGTTGGCGCATATCTCCGGCAAAATGCGGAAAAACTATATTCGTATTTTGAAAGGGGACAAAGTGACAGTGGAAATGACACCTTATGACTTAACCAAGGGGCGAATTACGTTCCGGCATAAGGAAGGCGGTGCACCAAGACCGGCGGCAGCGGAAAAGGAAGAATAAAGAAGCCGAATCCCCCTCCTCATCCCGCGATCCAATCGCGGGATCTCGTGTAACAGATTTGTATATTTTTAATCCAACTTTAAGCTTCCTCATTTATACTATCTTTACATTAAAATAAAATGAGTTACGAGGGGTGGTGATAATGATAAACAGACCAAAATCAACTATTCGTAATCCACAAACACAGAGCTTATTTAAAAATATGGCCTCTGGTGCTTATTATGTTATACAGGACTTAGAAATGGGCTTGAAATCCAATCAGAATCCTCATCCGATTGATATTAATGCATTTAACTCCCATGGCGAACAACTAATAGATCTTGCTATAACACACGACAATCCTAAAATAGTTTCTTTAATATTAAGTTATGGATTTGATCTAAATAAAATCAATTATCCCCATAATAAGCGTGATTATTATCCCCTTGATTTAGCTGTATGGCACAGAGATGAGAGATTTATCATGGATATGTCAGTAGTAGATTGTTTGCTGGACGCTGGCGCTAATCCAGATAATATCTCCAATACAGAAAATGGTAATACCGCTCTTCATCATGCTGTATTAGCAGGAAAAAATAAAACGGTAGCATCATTATTAGTCAAGAATGATAAACGAACAGGTGCCAATCCCAATTTATCTAATAAGGCGGGTAATACTCCACTACATATTGCTGCACGAAAAGGAAATTTAGGAATACTCGAACAGTTATTAAATGCTGGTGCTGACCTATCTATTCGCAATCACAATAATGAAACAGCTTTCTCGCTCGCTATTGCTAATGATAAGCAAGAAATTGTGAATGCGATTCTTATTAATTCACCTTCACCACCCCTGTATCCGAGGTGTCTTTAATCAAAAATTTGATCTTCCCTTTCTCTATCGTCACCTTCACATGCCCACCCTGACTCAACCCGCCAAACAGTAACTCTTCTGCCAGCGGTTTCTTCAATTGCTCTTGAATCAATCTCGCCATCGGTCTTGCGCCCATCTTCTTGTCATAACCATTCTTTGCCAACCAGGCACGCGCTTCTTCATCCACTTCCAAAATCACATTACGCGTTTCTAATTGCGCCTCCAGCTCAGAAATAAATTTATGCACAACAGACAAGATAGTCTTCGTATCTAACGCCTTAAATTGGATAATCGCATCTAAACGATTGCGAAATTCTGGCGAAAACACCCGATGAACGGCCGACATCACATCACTAGCGCCATCTTGTGAAGTAAACCCAATATTCGATTTATCCATGACATCCGCACCCACATTCGATGTCAAAATAAGTATCGTATGACGAAAATCTGTTTTACGACCATTCATATCCGTTAACGTACCATGATCCATGATTTGTAACAGCAAGTTATAAACATCCGGATGCGCTTTTTCGATTTCATCTAACAACACAATCGCATGCGGTGTTTTATTCACTGCTTCTGTCAACAAACCACCTTCATCATAACCCACATACCCAGGCGGTGCGCCAATTAAACGTGAAACGGAATGACGTTCCATATATTCAGACATATCAAAGCGGATTAACTCCACGCCTAATATTTTCGATAATTGTTTACATACTTCTGTCTTACCTACACCCGTCGGCCCTACAAATAAGAAGGAACCAATCGGCTTACTCGGATCACGCAAACCTGAACGCGCTAATTTAACTGCCGCCCCTAATGTTTCAATCGATTCTTCTTGACCAAAAATCATCATCTTTAAATCGCGTACTAAATGCTTTAATACTTCACGATCCGAAGCAGACACATTTTGCTCTGGAATACGCGCCATTTTCGCAACCATTTTTTCAATATCGACTACTTCAATAGTTTGCTTACGATTTTCTTCCGGCAATAAATATTGATATGCCCCTACTTCATCCACCAAATCAATCGCTTTATCCGGCAAATGGCGGTCACTAATATAACGCGCCGCTAACTTGGCCGCTGCTTCTAATGCTTCATCCGTATATTTCACATTATGATGCGTTTCTAAGCGGCTACGTAATCCTTTTAAAACATCAATCGTTTGCTCTACCGTCGGCTCTTTAATATCGATTTTTTGGAAACGCCGATCGAGTGCATGATCTTTTTCAAAAATACTGCGATATTCTTTATACGTTGTCGAACCAATACACGTTAATTCACCAGAGGCAAGTAATGGCTTAATTAAATTCGACACATCCATTAAGCCGCCCGAAGCAGCACCTGCACCAATAATGGTGTGAATTTCATCAATAAATAACACGGCCCCTTTTTGTTCTTTCAATTGGTGCAAAACACTCTTTAACCGTTTTTCAAAATCACCACGATATTTAGTACCCGCCAACAAGCTGCCTAAATCTAACGAATAAATCACATTATCATGCAACACCGTCGGTACTTTTTTCTCCAAAATTAAGCGTGCTAACCCTTCTGCAATCGCCGTTTTACCGACACCAGCCTCACCCACTAATAACGGATTATTTTTACGACGACGACAAAGCACTTGTATCGTACGTTCAATTTCTTCTTCACGACCAATCAGCGGATCAATCAATCCCATCTTAGCGCGAGAATTTAAATTGGTAGTATAAAGCTCTAAAGGGCTCGTACCCCCTTCTTCATTATTCTCATTGTCTTCAGAATATTGCGTAAAAGGATGTTGCTGTTCTTCGCGCGGCAATGATTTCGTCGCTTTAATCGTCCCATGTGCAATATAGTTAATGACGTCTAATCGATTAATGTTTTCTTGACGAATGAAATAAACACTCTGACTTTCTTGCTCACTGAAAATAGCCGCTAACACATTCGCACCAGCAACTTCTGTCTTGCCTGCCGATTGAACTTGAAAGACGGCACGTTGAATAACGCGCTGAAAACCTAGCGTGGGTTGCGTATCTCGGTCATGAATATTCAGTGGAATCACCGGCGTGGTACGATCAATAAATTCAATGAGATTATTACGAAGACGACCTACATTTGCACCACAAGCTTTTAATGTGTCTAAGGCAGAAGCATTATCGAGTAACGATAATAAAAGATGCTCCACGGTGACAAATTCGTGCCGTTTCGCTCGGGCCTCTTTAAAAGCAGCATTCAGGGTGTATTCCAACTCTTTGTCTAGCATACCGACCCCTCCTCGTCTTGCTTTTCATTATTACCCTCCTGGGACACCATCCTCCATCGTACAACTCAACGGATGCTCATGCACCCGCGCATAATCATTCACCTGGGAGGTTTTGGATTCTGCGAAATCTTTTGAATACCAACCAATAGTCGCTTTTCCATTCACATGTGCCTCCAACATGATATTCGCTGCCATCCTTCTATCCAGGTAAAAAAATTGTTCTAGTACATTCACCACAAATTCCATCGGCGTAAAATCATCGTTATGAACAACGATCTGGTATAGACAGGGTTCTTTGAATTCGTATACTGTC
This sequence comes from Gammaproteobacteria bacterium, assembly GCA_004322325.1. Taxonomy (GTDB): domain Bacteria; phylum Pseudomonadota; class Gammaproteobacteria; order DSM-16500; family DSM-16500; genus Aquicella. Next base: position 7,988 of record SCTP01000130.1, read on the forward strand.
TCCAGATAACGTGTGTATTCTTTATTCACCTCATTTTTCATGCTCTTATACCTTGTTTATAGACGATAGAACGCAGTTTTTCCTTAAAGGAAAAAATATTTTTTCATTCCTAGAAAAAATTGGCGAAAGGCATCTATAATGGAGGATTAGATGCCTACAAAATATGCGTGTCGATTATACACTAAAACAATGTCTTGGGTAACAATTGTTCAATAACCAGGATGAGGCTACATGTGTTTAACCATTTCTTTACCAAATCCCGAACAACTGACTTCCTTGGCATCACTCATCAAGCGCGCGAAGTCATAAGTGACTGTTTTTACTGCAATTGCTCCTTCCATGCCTTTGACAATTAAATCAGCTGCTTCATTCCAGCCCATGTGGCGCAGCATCATTTCCGCCGACAGGATCAGAGAGCCAGGGTTCACTTTATCCTGCCCTGCGTACTTAGGCGCCGTACCGTGGGTGGCTTCGAACAAGGCTACCCCATCGCCGATATTCGCCCCTGGCGCAATACCAATGCCGCCGACTTGGGCCGCCAAGGCGTCGGAGATATAATCGCCATTGAGGTTTAAGGTGGCGATCACACTATAATCAGCAGGGCGCAGCAGGATTTGCTGTAAGAAAGCATCGGCGATGACGTCCTTAATAATGATATCTTTGCCCGTGTGAGGGTTCTTGAAGACATGCCAGGGGCCACCATCTAACGGTTTTGCGCCAAATTGAGTACGAGCCACGTCGTAGCCCCAATCACGGAAGGCGCCTTCCGTATACTTCATGATGTTACCTTTATGCACGAGCGTGACAGAATCTCGTTGATGATCGATAGCGTATTGGATAGCGCTTTTCACTAGGCGCGAGGTGCCGGGTTGAGAGACAGGTTTAACGCCAATGCCACAGTGCTCAGGGAAACGAATTTTCTTCACCTTCATATCATTTTGCAAAAAGTGAATGACTTTTTGTGCTTCTGGGGTATCAGCAGCCCATTCAATGCCAGCGTAAATATCTTCGGAGTTTTCGCGAAAAATAACCATGTTAGTATGCCATGGCTCTTTCAACGGACTGGGTACGCCTTTGAAATAGCGCACGGGGCGTAAGCAGATATAGAGATCAAGATCTTGTCGTAGTGCAACGTTGAGTGATCGGATACCACCGCCGACAGGCGTGGTTAATGGACCTTTAATCGCCACAGCAAATTCGCGCATGATATCGATTGTTTCTTGCGGCAGCCATACATCTTTGCCATAAACTTTTGTTGCTTTCTCACCGGCATAAATTTCCATCCACTGAATATGCCGCTGATTGCCGTAAGCTTTTTCGACGGCTGCATCGACGACATATTTCATCACAGGGGTAATATCAACGCCGATACCATCGCCTTCGATGTAAGGGATGATGGGGTTGTCGGGTGTGTTTAGGCTAAAATCGTGATTGACGGTGATTTTTTTACCATCAGTTGGGATGGTGACGTGCTGGTAAGCCATGGGGATGCTCCTTTTTTATTTTCCGTGAAAATGATGGAGCACATGGTAAGGTGATTTGTATCTTATTATCAAGTAGCTTTTTGGCGAGGTATTCATTAAAATCGCGATCCAATAATAATTTTTTGGAATTTATTTTTGGAGAGGGAGTATGCGTACATTGCCAGTTTTTTATTATCCTTCCACGATTACTTGGGTAGATGATGATAAATTATTTCTTAATGCTGTTTTAGAAACATTTCAGTCCGATTATTTCATCCAAACCTTCCGCCACCCGCAAGCTTGTCTCGATTTTTTCCTCAGTTATGAACCACCTCTGTCACAGCACAGCTTTCTACGAGGACGCATTGAAAGCGAAGATTATGATTGTGTGGATCATCTTCCAGTTGATTTTAACGTTACTACGCTTCAGGAACTGCATCAACAACCTGAACGCCTGCATGAGGTGAGCGTGCTGATTGTTGACTATAGCATGCCGGAAATCAATGGCATTGAATTATGCCGCCAATTAAGCCGATTACCAATGAAAAAAATTCTGCTTACAGGTGAGGCGGATCATTATG
>SCTP01000131.1 GCA_004322325.1 Gammaproteobacteria bacterium
TGATTATCTTTCTCCCAATACGAGCCAATTTGATTAAACTCACCTGTTTCAGCTAGTAATTGTTGAAAAAATCGTTCCAGCAAAGGCCCACAATAGCTGGAATAATCGCGGTGAATGATGGTTTCAATGTAATGGAAATTTTCAATTTCAATGGCACTTCGATAGCGATAGATAAAACGAAACCAAAAAGTTAAAAAACTATCCACAATCTTATATTTCTGATTTCTCGTATGAGGTTTCGCATTGATAGGCCGATGACGGGTGATGACACCATAATCTTCTTCTAGGCGTAAAAGATAGCCGCCTATATCTTTTTCTAATAAAGATTCGATAGCCGTGCGAGCGGTTTTTCCTTCAGCGATGAGTTCTAAAATAGTAAAATAAGTTAAATAATCTCGCCCGAATTCTTCGATGAGAATATTTTTTCCTTCATTAAGAAACAAAGAATCTTTTTGTAAAATGGCGTGAAAGATATCTTTGATATTTTTTACGTTTTCTCGAAGTAAAATATCTAAATATTTTGGCATCCCGCCGGTAATCAAATAAAAATGAAAGAAATTTTCCGCTGTGAGTATTTTACGTTCTTGCAAGATGGATGCTAACGTTTTTAACGAAAACGGTTTAATTTGTAAAATACCATCTGCGCGGCCAAAGAGAGGTTCTTTTTTATCTTGAAATATTTTATGCATCAAGGAATAAACAGAACCGATAAAAATAATATGAAGGTTAACCGAGGTTTTATTTAAGTCCCATAGTTTTTGGAGATCAGAATAAATGGAGGGGTTAATTTGGAAGAATTCCTGAAACTCATCAAAAATGAGTGTAAATTTTTCTTTTTTAGCGATTTCTAATAGTAAGGTAAAAACGTCTTTGATAGACCGAATATCGCCAATAATGGGGAGGTGAAAGTATTTTTTTATTTCTTCAATGAATTCTTGGCAGAGTAAATGCTCTTCTTTGCGGCCAACAAACAGGTACAAAAACCGCTTTCCGCGGACATGCTCAAGGGCAAGCATGGTTTTTCCCACGCGGCGACGACCCGTCAATACCGTCATGATGCCGGTAGTAAGGGCTTGTTGATCCAATTTATCAAGTAGTTGCAGCTCTTTTTGCCGATTTGTAAATTTCATTTTTCGTAACCATGGTTACCGTAACCATGGTTACAATACTAGCAGATTGGGCTTGTTTTTCAATAGTCCTCAAGAAACTTGCTTTTTTGCTAAAATAGTGTTCATATACACGCCATAAGTTAAATAAATATCATTCCCAATGCATTTTTATTCCCTCTTTGAGGCGATTCTAGGTTCACGTTGGCAATGATGTATAACGACTGCCAGCTATCCCTAGGATGCCTTCACTACGAATGGTTCCTTGTGTGGTCTGCGCAAAACATATTTTTTAATTTTTTGAGGAAATAAAATGTCATTCTCACAGATGAATTTAAACCCGCTCATTTCTAAAGCGATTGCGGTTTGCGGTTATGATAAACCAACACCGGTTCAAGCACGTTGTATTCCAGATATTTTAGAAGGCAAAGACTTAATTGCTTCCGCCCGTACGGGTACAGGTAAAACGGCGGCTTTTGTGCTCCCTGCTTTACAACGGTTGAGTGCGAAGAAGCCTCTTTCTAAACCACGGATTTTAATTTTAACTCCCACACGCGAATTGGCGAGCCAAATTTGTAAGGCAGCAGCGAACTACGGAAAGTTTTTACGTTTTAACATCGTGAATATTGTCGGTGGCATGTCTTATCGCCAACAAATTAAAGAATTACCTCGCGCTGATATTATTGTCGCCACGCCTGGCCGTTTATTAGATCACATGGATAATGGCCGCGTGGATTTATCGGGCATCGAAATGCTGATTTTTGATGAAGCTGACCGGATGTTTGATATGGGCTTTATCGAAGACGTGCAAGTGATTGCCAAGCAAACACCTAAGCATCGTCAAACGTTATTATTTAGCGCCACGATGGATGAGAAGTTGTCTCAAATCGTACGTCACATGCTAAACAATCCTGTGCGGATTGATTTATCAGCCGAAAAAATTGCGCCGACGCAAATCGAGCAAAGAATTTATATGGCGGATCACTCGCAGCATAAAAAACGTTTGTTCCATCATTATATGAAAACCGAAAATATTTTTAAGGCGATTATTTTTTCGGCAACCAAAATGAATGCAGATAAGTTAGCGTATGAACTGTGTGATATGGGGTATCGGGCAGCTGCTTTACATGGCGATTTGAAGCAAAGTCAGCGGAATCGGACGGTGGATCAATTGCGGCATGGCAAAATTCAATTTTTAGTGGCAACGGATGTGGCTGCACGAGGGATTGATATCGCCGATCTCACGCACGTCATTAATTATGATTTGCCACGATTTTGCGAAGACTATGTGCATCGCATTGGCCGTACGGGCCGGGCGGGAAAATCGGGTGTGGCGATTTCATTTGCTCTTCCGGCGGATTTGCGTCATTTGCAACGTATTGAGCGGTATACAAATCAAAAATTACAGCGAGAAATGATTGCAGGATTAGAGCCTAGCGCTAAACAAGCCAGTAGCGATGGTGCACCTGCTGCGAAGAAGAAACATCGAAAGAGTGGTTATTCACAAGCGTCTGGTAAACCCGCTAAACGTTTTAAACCACAAGGGAACAAAGAAAATAAACGGTCATATTCTAGAAGAGATTCTAGAAAAGATTCTAGAAGAGAGTAACTAAATAACAACCATGCCAGCACGAAGATCATGCTGGCATGGGAATGTCTTAGGTATGAGTATGCTTAGTACTCGGTGTGACTGTCTCATCTGCCACAATGCGTGTTTTTGAACCGTAAATCACGAGCACGTGTTGATTCACATTAAAGATGGTTTCTTCGGCTGATTGCACCACTGAAATAGTCGAACCTTTATCAAGTTGAATAATGTATTCATAACCTTGATGATGGCTTAGCCCTTTCTCCGCCGCATGACCTGCTACCCCACCGATCACTGCACCGCCGATGGCGCTGATGATGTTAACGGCTGTATTCCCGCCAATCATGGAACCTGCCGCTGCTCCCGCGCCTGCACCGGCTAAACCGCCTACCCCGGTACTGTTATCAATATCAACAGGTCGTTTGGCAATAATGGTGCCTTTCTTTACTTTACTGGCGACGCCGACATCGGAGGATTCATAAGTATTCGTCGAAAGGTTTTGCCCACAGCCGCTGATACTTAAAAATAAGGTGCATGTAATAAACAACGTTAAAAGTTTTTTCATAAAATTGCCCATTGCAGAAAAGCCAATATGATAACCCTAGTTAGTAGTAAAGAGGAATCAGTATTCCCATTGCGGCAGGGGTGTTGTATCCTCTTGCAGGTTTTGAAACCTTATGGAAGCAACAGCGTTCGCGGCTGGATAAAACACCGGCTATTGAGCCAAATCCTGTAGGTTTAAGAAAACGTTAAGCTAGTAAAGTTAAGATAATTTTTATGAAACCTACTTTAATTCTGCAACCGATTCATCAAAGTTCAGCAGATATTTTAAGGTGTTTTTCTGCTGGGAAGCCTTTAACTGCCAATCAGTTGAATTTTTTAGATTGGCATCAAGAGCAGCTGAGCAGTAAGGAATTTGATCCGGTATTAAAATATTATTTAGAATCAACTCGGCTGCATCAACAGCAACACCGCACGACTTTTTTACTACATCATGAAATACTTAATGCAGAAGCTATTCAGCAGTTAAAAAAAAGAATTACTTTGTTTTTACAAGAAAAAGCACAGCGTGTGGTAATTGACTTTACATCCGAGCAATTTTCTCAATTTGAACAATTTAATAAAGATGAGTTAGTGTTCTATCCTGAAAATGTCATTTTAACTGTTGCCCCTTCTTTTCCAATGGAAGTTCCTCCTGTTCTGTTTTTTCGATGGGGGAATTTTTTTGCGGTAGTAAAATACGTTGCGGTGTCTCATGGTAAAACATTCCAAGCCAAGATATTGGTTTATTTTGAAAATCGACGTGAAAGGCTTTTGTATGAGTGTGTAAAAGCGTATCATGAGCAAGTGATGCAAGAATTAAATCATCAAAGGGAAATTTTATTCCAACATAAAATAGAAACACCTTCTTTTGACAAATTTTTGATTAAGACACCGGTGATAACATTATCAAAATAAATTTTTAAGGAAAAAACTGATGAATATGACGCATATGCTAAAAACCATGCGAGGGGCGAGGCAAGGGGCGAGTACAGCTGTAGTTCGAGGAGTCATTAGTGCTGCTACAGCGGCTGTGGGTACAGCTATTTTAAATCCTGAAAAGACGGTTGATGCTATACATATCAATGCAATAGGTGCCATGGTAACGGGAGCAGCGGAAGGGTTTGCTCAAGGGTTTAGAGAAGAAAATAATGATGGAGGTAATGGGAACTATGCGAAGTTGTTTTTCTCCATCAATTTGGATTGTAGTAGCAGTTTTTTTATTGCTCGTGAAGTGATTAATGCAGTAGTGGGATATGCGGTCGTTAAGACAGCAAAAGAAGCGACTAATCTCTCGCTTGGAGAAGAAGCAGCTAATGTAGCATTAGGAGCAACGGTTGCTGCTTTTTCTGTGGAAATAGCTTTGGAACTGGCCTGTCGTTTAATCGCTTTGTGTCAACGTCCATTGCCGGAAGCGGAGGTTGATCCGGAAACGGTTCCTATTAATAGACGTCGTGGTCCGTGAGATGTTTATTGACAATAATATTTTTCAAAATTAAATTATAATCCATTATCTTCAGGGCGGGGTGAAACTCCCCACCGGCGGTATGTTTATGTTGAGTAAACGAGCCCGCGAGCGCTTTTTCGTGAGGAAAAGGTCAGCAGATTTGGTGAGAAACCAAAGCCGACGGTTACAGTCCGGATGAAAGAAGATATATCAATCGAAAAAAAACCGCGTGCTTTCGTGTAAGCAAAGCGCTACTTGTATTCATTGATGTTCTACGCCCTGGCTTAATTTAACTAAGGGTTTAGCAATGAATGCAAATCATTCCACCTTTTATATGTCTTTAGCGCTGCATTTAGCAGAGCAAGGACGTTTGACTGTTTCCCCCAATCCCATGGTTGGCTGTGTGATTGTGAAAAATAATCAGATTATTGGCCAAGGGTATCATCAACAGGCTGGTAAACCGCATGCAGAAATCCTCGCATTGAAAGAGGCTAAGGAGCAAGCGGAAGGTGCAACACTTTATGTTACCCTTGAACCGTGTTGTCACGATGGAAGAACACCGCCCTGCGCAGCCGCTTTAATTGAAGCAAAGATTAAGAAAGTATACGTCGCTTGCGTTGATCCTAACCCGTTAGTTTCAGGAAAAGGGATAGAAGCTTTGCGTAAAGCAGGGATTGAAGTGGAAGTGGGGAGCGGTGAGCAAGAAGCAAAACGACTGAATGAAACATTCTTTCATT
>SCTP01000132.1 GCA_004322325.1 Gammaproteobacteria bacterium
AAAAAATTCAATAAAAATACGGGTGGGATGTTATTTCATTTACCAGCTAGAGTGGCTAGTCAGCCTACACCACCGCCTACTTATCCAACAGATTATCTCTTAACACCGGCGTTGGATAGATATATTGCCAACTTAAAAGATTGGGCTTTTGGAAAATATAATTATGCTTGTGTCGCCGGCATGACAGATCAATTACATCAGTGTGAAGGCAGTATACAACATCCTAAAATAATAAGCGGACATATTCCTTTTTTTGCTATTGATATAGCGAAGGCGATTAAACTACATACTGTCTTAGGTGAGCAAATTATTAATGAAGGGAATACAACAGTTTATTCTAGCCAGATTGATGCCTATGTGAAACCGCAACGCGGTGATCTTGCCAAACTTGGCCTTTTCTTACATGCCTTACAAGACCGTTATTCACATCATCGCTGTAGTGATACTTCTTATATGGTACCGACAGCGCGAGGGTATGAAGTTCATTTTGATAAAAAATCTTGCGCTCAAGGGATACACATGCTATCTCATGCGTGGGAAGTGGGTACAAATCAATCTCATACTAATTTAACTCAAAGTGTAGACCGTACAGTTGAACCTGCTTTAGCTGCTACTTATGATCAATTACTAGAGTACGCTGTTTCTCATGATGTGAAGATAAAAGAGAATTTAGATAAGCAAAAAATAATCGCTGAATTAACAGCGATTTTGAGCATTGAAAATCCTTCTGAACGATTGAATGCGATGGTGTTGTTGTTTGAAAAAAATGGATTAATGCCGTTACCAGAGCATGGTAAAAATTAATGATGACCTTAACGCTCAAACGGAAAAATAACCTTCCAATCATTTTTCATACTAATCACTTGCCAATGATTTTTCGCTGCCTCCTTTATTAAAGAAGCAGAAAAAGTCCCTACCTTTGATTTTGTGTCATAAGCATATTCACGTTTTGCATCATCATGATGCACTAACAACATTAATCGCTTACCTTGCCCCGACTGAGTCCATTCCAACATTTGCCGATCGCCATCGGAATTACCAAAAGCGATAATAGGCTTCTTACCAATGAATAAATTAATCCCTACTGGCTTACCTTCATTATCATCAATAAATAAAATTTCCGGCACTTTAATCAATTGCGGCTGTTTACTTTGATAAACATACTTCGTTTTCTCCGTTGTCCCAATCACGTTTTCTATTGGCACATGATAGATTTCTTCAGAATAAGTACGAATAAAATCTTGCCCTCCTCCACTCACAATATAGACTTTAAACTGATTTTGACGTAGATATTCCATTACTTCCAACATAGGTTGGTAAATAAGCTCTGTATAATAACGCTGATAACGCGGATTTTTAGTCGTTGCTAACCATTTTTTCTCAATCGTCTTAAAATCCTCCACACTCATACCACTATGCGTCACCGCCATCGCATGGTGAATAGCTTGAATAGTTAATTTATTGTATTGATTCTTCCATTCTGGAAGACGATCCAATGCAAAAATCACTTCTGTATACATCGGCTGCTCTAGCCACATCGTCCCGTCGTTATCAAATGTCGCGATGCGATCTTCAGGGGGGACATAATAAGAACTGTTCTTATTCGTCACTTCTTCTACAAATTGAATAATACTTTGTTTCACCGGCCCTTCATTCCATGAAGGTAAGGGACCATTGATGTCGGATGCGTGAGCTGTAAGAAAAAAGGTGCTTGTTAAAAGAAATAAATATGCTTTTACCCATCGCAATGGCTTCATGCACTTTCTCCTATCCATGACTAACCCATACTAACACACCGAAAACCAACATGCTCCATACTCGTATCCGGCGTCGATTTCATCCTCGCTGCAACACGATAACCAGCACAATACGTCTCATTACATAAAAATGATCCGCCGCGTAATACTCTTTTAGCAGCATAAGGCTCATCCGGATCATAACTCGTGAGAGGACCATGAGGATCCTTAGTATATACATTGCGGTACCAATCCGTTACCCACTCCCAAACATTTCCCGCCATATCATAAAGCCCGTACCCATTGGGTGGAAATGATTTCACCGGCGCAGTGTAGTAATAGTGATCGCGTAAAGTATTATGGTAAGGAAATTCACCTTGCCAAGTATTCGCTTTTACTTTTCCTGTATCAATTGGCTCATCCCCCCACGGATAAATTTTATTTTTTAATCCACCTCGCGCTGCCCACTCCCATTCCGCTTCTGTCGGTAAACGTTTTCCAGCCCACTTGCAATAAGCATTAGCATCGTACCAGGAGACATGCACCACCGGATAATTATCCAATCCTTGCAGCTGACTACCCGGCCCCCGCGGATGACGCCAACTAGCACCGGGCCTCCATGACCACCATTGATTGATATCGTCCAAAGAGACA
>SCTP01000133.1 GCA_004322325.1 Gammaproteobacteria bacterium
CTAAAAATGTATGGTAGTAGTGGTTCCTGCACTGTTGTTGGCACAAAAGATGGTGTGGTTTCTAATCCTTTCACGGTCATGACACCATGAATAAACTTTCGATAATGATTAAGAGTGTGATGATAGCAATGGGCATGGTTGGGATAGCTTATGCTGATAACAGATGGACAGGATTTTATGTTGGTATGGATGCGGGAGTTGTTTTTAACAGTGTCCAATTAACCTCACAACAGTTAGGTTTTACTAACCCGGATGGAACTTGCAATACGAATTCAGATTATTCAACTTCCTCTCCTGGTATACAATTGGGCTATACGTATCAATTTTCCAACGACCTTGTATCGGGCATAGAAGCTAATGTCTCCATTAACACTAATCAAAAAAATACATTAAGCTGTGTTTGTCCCTTTAATCCCTATGTTTCTGATACCTTCACATTTAGGAATCAGATGCAAAGTGCTATTAAGGGCCGAGTGGGACGGGCACTGAATTTGGGTAAAAGCATTTTTCTTCCGTATGTTACAGCTGGAGCAAGCTTCGCGAATGTAGGATTAACATACACAAATGAAGGAGGCGATTATTATTCTAATACCGCTACCCAAGCGGGTTGGCTAATAGGCGCAGGCATAGAATGGGCGTTTAGCCAACATTGGTCATTGCGCGCAGAATATTATTATGTAGATTATGGAAATGCTATCAACCTGAATATACCTAGTGTCTATGGCTTAAGCGATCCTAATGGTAATGCTCAGGTTGATCTAAGTTCCAATAATGTCGCTGTGGCGATTAATTATTATATTTAACCGTAAATTTTTACGGTATTTTTTCATTCAAATGGGTAAGTTGACAGTTCTTATCGCTGCTTTCTATAATAAACCAGCACAAACGGGAGATGCCATTAATGAAATTCAAATTAATCTGTCTTAGTTTTATCTATTTGCTATCTATAAACTATGCTGCAGCAGAAAGTAATTCTCAACAGGATTGCGCAAATGCAGTAACCACAATTGATCTACATAATTGTGTAGCCGATGAATATCAACGTGTTGATGCGGAACTAAATGCAACCTATGCAAAGTTGTTAAAATCCCTTGACCCTATTGCTCAGCAGAAATTGAAGATAGCAGAAAGGCGATGGATTAAACATCGAGATAAAGAATGTCTTGCTTCCGCGGAAGATGAGGAAGGAGGTTCTTTATATCCAATTGTATTGGATAGCTGTTATATCGATGCTGCAGAAAAGCGAATAAAGGAATTAAAATCTCAATAATAAAAAAGGGGTCTGACCCCTTTGCTTTCTCGCTACAGTTAAGATATTCAAGCTTTTTTCTGCTACAAAATCGTTTCCTTCAATATCATAGTGGTGGATGATTTCAAATCCATTTTGCTCAAGCATTACTCGTAACTGTTGAGCGGTATAAATTTGTAAGGAAAAACGATTGGTTTGTATTTCCGGCTCGCATCCATCTTTTAAAATCGTATAATGATCATGAGAAGTGAGAAGGCCTTTTTCTCTGTCAAGCTCAGAATGTTGAACATTTCGGATTTTGGCACCGTTAACGACGCTTTCAATATCCATTGCAAAATCTGCAATCATCTCATCAGTAATAGCTTGCAGGTTAAAAATATCAAAAATATATACGCCACCATCTTTTAGGTTAGCACGTATGTTCTGGAGAGCTTTTTCAAAATCCGGCTTGGTGAGGTGACCAATGGCACTAAAAATGGTAATCACTGCATCAAATTGTCCAACTTTCAGAGTCCGCATATCACCATCAATAAAGGTTAGATCAAGCCCTTCGGCAGCTGCTTTTTTGCGTGCCTGTTCTAGCAAAGCGGGTGAAAAATCTGAGCCTATTACTTCATATCCACGCTTTGCTAGATAAAATACCTGTGAGCCTGTACCGCAGGTCATATCCAGAACCGTTTTAACATGTTGTGCTTTTAACAGTTTTTCTATAAAAGCATTTTTGGCTTCTGTGCTTTCGTTCATATTGTGCGCATCAAAATATTCAGGTTTTTCCTGATACTCAATTGGCAAGCCAAGCTTATGATCATTATTCATTTTTAACCTTTTGAATTTATATAATTTTTAGCGGTCTATCTATTTTAAGATGTTCGTTGTTCGCGAACCACGAACGATTATGCTATACTCTTTACATAGAGATCTATAGGAAAAGTTGCAATGTTAAAGCCACAAGATTGTATCATTTTAATAAAGCTATTAGCTAATCCTGGTGTAGAGTGGTCGCAACGCCAATTAGCTAAGGCCCTGTGCATTAGCCTTGCTGAAACTAATGCGGGTATAAGGCGCTTAGGTGACGCTGGGTTATTAAGAAAAGACAAAGACGATAGGCTCTTTCCTAATATTAATGCCGCAGAAGAGTTTTTAGTAAGTGGGATTAAATTTTTCTTCCCAGTAAAATTAGGTGAATATACCCGTGGTATGCCAACGGCAATTGCGGCCCCTATATTTCACGATAAAATTGCGCTTGGTAATGACCCGATACCTGTCTGGCCAGATGTGATAGGAAAAAAAAGAGGTGTGGCTTTAGCTCCAATTCATCCCTCCATACCTAAAGCATTGCGTGAAAATCCTGATCCATCTTTTTATGAATTATTAGCATTAATTGATGTGATTAGGTCAGGGCGTCCACGTGAACGTAATTTAGCCACTGCTCTTTTAAAGGAAAAATTAAAGTATGCAAAGTAGTAAGTCAGTAATGTTAACAAATCTAAGAATGTTAGAGTTTGTAGCAACAAAATTGGGTGAAATTCGGAATGATGTTGTATTTTTGGGTGGATGTACGGTAGGTTTATTTATTACTGATCCTGAATTTCCAGATGTTAGATACACATTAGATGTTGATTGCATAGTTGATGTTATTTCCTTGAATCAATATCACCAACTAGAAAAGAAATTGACTAAGTATGGATTTAAGAAATCGCTGACTGAGAATGTAATTTGTCGTTGGTTTTATGATGATGTGATCTTAGATGTCATGCCTACAGATGAGAATATTTTAGGATTTGGAAATCGTTGGTATAAAAAAGCTATTGCATCATCAATGGTTTATCATTTAACAGACAAAATAGATATCAAAATAGTAACCGCTCCTTATTTTCTTGCAACTAAACTGGAAGCATTTAAAACGCGTGGAAAATCGGATTATTACGCCAGCCATGATTTTGAAGACATTATGTCGATTTTAGATGGCCGATTAGAAATCGTTGAAGAAATTCATAAGGCAGATAATGAGTTGCGAACTCATTTAATTAGTTCATTTGTGGAAATTGATAATAGCCCAGCTTTTAAAGGCGCCATACCTGGACACTTTGTGCAGTATGGTAGTTTTGCCGATGGCCGAATTGCAATGGTAGAGCAAAAAATTAAAGAAATAATACGTGAGTAAATTATGCGATATGCTTGGTTATGGAATTCTTTGAATGCCAATTTGGTGGGCGGCGTCAATCGAATTTAATGGCTAGTATATTGATTTAATTGGTAATTTATATATAGAAATTTATGATGTTACGCTACTTATTACCCTGCCAAAATGGTATTGAAAGATCAATTGAACCGACGTCCCGCTAGCTGTTCGCTGTTTGCGAATCACGAACGACATTATGACATTTAGTTGCTAAATTTTAACTTAGAATAGATTGGTCCTAGTTTATTTTTTCTTTGGATTTTTAACAAGATTGTTTTCTATTAACATTTGTCGCCACATATTGCAGCCTTTTTCTATGATAAGGCTTCTTTCATTGTAATAGAGTTTGCCTCTATAACGACTGTTTAATCGCACAATCATGCGAACAGGCACTTGTGTTGATATTCCCGCATTGTATGCTTGAGCTGCACTGCCTAGTTCCCACTTTACGCCAAGTTTGGTTAAAGCTTCTAGCCAGGCGTAATCCGCGCCGCCTTTGATAAGTGGTTTGTTGGAGTATTGCGATATGTATGATTTTGCATAAATACCATGGCCAATCTTAACTAATTCTTTTGCTTCGATTAGTGCTCGTATGCATCGATTGATTTGATTTGGATTGCCCAGGTCATTTATTTCCCGACGTAAAATAACGTTGTCAGGCATATCCAGGATGCGCTTAAATATTTTGGCTTTTAACCTTTTAAATTTATTAGTCATTTTGTCCATTTATTTATGTAGTTTATTGATTCTTAATATATTTGAAGTTTACAAATATATAGTATATAATTAAAAATGTAAACTAGAGGGGGTTGAAATATGTTGGGTAAAAGAATTCAGCGAGCACGAAAGGCATTGGGTTTGTCTCTGCGTGATTTGGGCGACCAAGTCATCTTAAGTCATGCTGCAATCAAGAAATACGAAGATGATGAAGTAACTCCTTCCTCAGATGTTCTTATTAAGCTTGGGAAAGCCTTGCACGTTAAAGTGGAATATTTTTTTAGGCCGGAACGTTTTACTTTAGAAAATATTCATTATCGTAAACATGCGGATATGTCAGAGCGTCATTTAGAAGAGATCACCGCCAAAATACTAGATCAAGTCGAGCGGCGAGTTGAGCTTGAGAATTTATTTCCAACTTCGCCAGTACGCTCATTTTCAGTAAAGAATTTACCTAAAAAAATAAATAATATTGATGAAGTGGAAAAGCTTTCAGATCAAGTTCGCAACCAGTGGAACTTAGGATTTGATTCTATACCTGATTTAATCGATATACTTGAAGAGCAGGGTATAAAAGTATTTAAAATTGATAATGAGCAATATCCCAAAATTGATGGTCTGTATGCTGAAGTTAATGCAATGCCTGTTATCGTTGTTGGTGATCAACGTCCAGGTGATAGGCAGCGATTTACTTTAGCGCATGAATTAGGTCATCTTCTTTTAGATAATTGTCTTGTTGATGGTTTGGATATAGAGAGTTCCTGTAATAGATTTGCAGGCGCATTTCTATTGCCAAAACAGTCACTCATAAATGTTCTGGGCGAACATCGCAATTCAATTGAGCCGCGTGAATTAAGTTTATTAAAACAAGAGTTCGGAATTAGTATGACTAGCATTCTGCATCGCGCAGAAGAAATTGGGATTATATCTAATAATACTTATCGTCAACTACGAGCTGAATTTAATGAACGTGGATGGTCTAAGAAAGAGCCTGGTAAACAATATCCGCAAGAAATTACGCACATTTTTGAGCAAATGATTTTTCATGCCCTTGCCGAGCAATATATTGGTGAATCTAAAGCAGCAGAACTATTGAATATGCCGCTTGAGTCATTTAGGTCTCTTCGTGCTATGGAGAGCCAAGATGTTGCTCATCATCAGTGATGCAAGTGTATTGATTGATATTGAGTGTGGTGAATTAACTAGCGCAATGTTTAGTTTGTCTTGGCAATTTGCAGTGCCAGATACTTTATTTGATGAAGAATTGTCGGAACGGCATGGTCATTTATCGAGATTTGGATTGGTAAGTAAAACAATGAGTGGGGATTTGGTGGCAGAAGCTTATGGCCTTCATCAAAAATATATGAAGCCTAGTATTAATGACATGTTGGCACTGACGTTAGCTAAACATGAAGGATGTCAGTTGTTAACAGGCGATAAGGCATTACGAGATGCTGCTAAAGAATTAAATGTTGAGGTGCACGGCACAATATGGTTAGTTGAACAAATGCTTAAAGATGAAAAAATTACTGTTGATGTTGCACGGATTTCATTTCAACGGATGAAAGAATCGGGTAGTCGATTGCCTTGGATCGAGGTTGAAAAAATATTAAATAAGGAATAAAGAAAATGGATATTGGAAATAGTGTGATAAAGGTATTAGTAGCGGTGCCATTAAAAGATTGGTTAACAATAATTGCTATTATTAGTGCCCCTGTTAGTGCTTTATGGATTCAAAGTAAATTAGATGAAAGAAAGGAAGCTCGAAAGCGACGGCTAGATATATTTAAGACGTTGATGGCAACTAGAGCGTCTGTACTATCTCAGGAGCACATTAAAGCGCTGAATATGATTGATATAGAATTTTATGGAGATGAGAAATATAAAAAAATTAGGGAAGCGTGGCGTGCCTACTTACATATTCGTACTCAATCACTTGCCACTACTGAAGCTGAGCAAGTTCAATTCAATAAGGACTGTGAAGCTACTCTCACTGATTTGCTAGTAGCAATGGGGGAAGCACTTGGGTATGATTTTGATTCGACTCACATCAGGCAAAGTGTTTATAAACCTCAAGGACATGTTACCGAAGAAAATTACCAAATGTTTATGAGGACGCAACTCGTGAAGCTTTTTTCTGGCGAGCTCTCCTTGCCAATGGATTTAAAATCCTTACCTATCTCTACGGATGAGGCGCAAGAGCAAAAAAAGCTTCGAGATTTGGCGATAAAATTCTTAGAAAAAAAGTTATCCGAAGAAAATAAATAATTTTTTTTACAAGTAGACAAGTGTGATTTGATTGACACTATTCTTTCAATTCTTTAATTATGTTTTCAATCCCGTTGCATTCCCTAAATTTATTGAGGTCTGTATGTTGGAAAAATTTTAATAATCCAACTTGTTTTATCGCGTCATTATCTTTGCCAAGAGGTTTTTTTCCTGTTCTTTTTTCAAGTTCAGTAAGTACAAATTGGATGTCTTCGTTGCTATCGAGATTCCCGATGCCTGATCTAATTAATGCGCTTATACCAGTATCTTTGGAAGAGTTATACATATCTAAAAATTGAGATACAACGCGATCAATTTTTTCAGAGAAAAGCTTTTCTTTGTGTATTTTATGTATAAAAATTTCATTATTATGTGCTATGTCCTGAGTAAATTTTTTATTAGCATAATATAAATATACTGCTAAGAGGGGAGATGCTAATGCAATTATTATACCAATTATTTCAAGCATCATATAAACTCCTTTTGTTAATTTCACGCCTTATGTTAATGCCATTTAATTGTCTTCAGCTAATAACGATTTCGCTTTATCTAAATCTTTTTGTGATTGATTTAAAATATCGCTAAAGCAGTCTTTGCAATGCCGTTTTTGAGAAGTAAATCCCGATCCATTTTTCGGTATAACGAAACATGTTGTTCCAGCTGCGATTATGCTTTGGCATCTATTGCATTCACTTTTACCTTTTGACGGAAAATTTAGTACACCATTCAATTGCGATAGCATGAAAGCTGTTTTCTGCGGCAGTTTTGATTGAGCGTTTATAAGGCTAAGCTCAGGATAGACACCTAACGCAAGAACACGAGGCTTTCCCGCGAAGTAATACTTAAATCGCCAATAGCGTGAACCATTAGGAAAAACGTGCAGGTATAGCCCTTTTTCGTCTGAGAGCTTATAGGCTTTTTCGCGTGGTTTTGCTGCGCGGATAGTGAGGTCTTTTAGCGTCATAGGGTAATCTCAAAAAATAGGTATCGAAATACCTCTGTTTGTACCCCTAAGTAACCCCGGATTTTAAAGTTCCTTACGGGTCTAATTCGAACCATCGTAAGATAAAATCCCATAAATTTCAATGACTTTTGAACGATTTAGAACGGTATGGAACTGCTAATTGGTGGAGGCGGCGGGAATTGAACCCGCGTCCGCGAATCCTCTACTCTCGGGTCTACATGCTTATCCAATCTTTAAATTTAACTACCTCACGCCTGGTTGGAAAGGTGTTAAGGCAGCGATCCCGTTTAAATTTAGCAATCGGATCTCGGGCTGATCCTCATGCGAGCTTGTAGGCTATGACCCCCCATGTTTACTTTCGTAAACGTCCGGTCGTACAAGCACAACCGGTGGGTGGCCGTTATGCCGGTGTTTAGGCGGCTAATGCTTCCGCGAAGAAAGCATCGTTAACGGGAGTTGCGTTTTTCTTGGCAACTATTTGGTTTGTAACGGTATTTTACGAGGTTAAGTTACGTCCTCGGCATGCACCTCAAGCTTTGCAACCCACGTCGAAACCAGGTCGCCCCCATCTAACATTATAGTGGAAAACTTAAGCGTGAAAGTGAATATTAAGCCACTTTTTCATCAAGTGTCAAAACTTTTTGAACGCCCGCTGCTTCTGTCGCTGCCAGTCCCGCTCTTTCTCCGTCGCCCGCTTATCATGCAGCTTCTTACCCTTCGCTAATCCAATCTCAAGCTTCACTCGATTGTTTTTCCAATAAAGCGACAAAGGTACCACCGTATACCCCTTTCGCTCCACGCTTCCCAGCAGCTTATTCAACTCCCGATGCGATAACAGCAGCTTCCGTGAACGCTGCGGATCCGGCGTGATATGGGTCGAAACCGTCTGTAACGGGGTAATCAAGGCGCCAAACAGCCAAGCTTCGTTCCCTTTTAAGAGAATATAGCCCTGATCAAGCTGAATGCGGCCAGCTCGTAAACTTTTGACTTCCCAACCTTCTAACACTAAGCCAGCTTCAAAGCGGTCCTCAATGAAGTACTCATGATGTGCTTTTCGATTGACGGCAATTGTCGTATTTGTTTTTTGTGTCTGTTTCATGTTGCGAAGTATAATGGCAAATCTTTTGATTGGGAACCAATATGAATAGTTTAAAAAGAAATGCTATCGTGCCTTACTCTACACACCAAATGTTTGAGCTGGTAAATAATATCGAGGATTATCCTCGCTTCTTGCCCTGGTGCCATAGCACCCGCATTATCAGTCGATCGGAGACGGAAATCGTCGCTTCACTTGAAATTAATTGGAAAGGCATCCATAAAACCTTTACCACCCGTAATCGTCTCTATCCCGATGAACGAATGGAAATGGGTTTGGTCGATGGCCCGCTGAAACGCATGGAAGGGATATGGGAGTTTCAAGCGCTGGATACGCATGCTTGTAAAGTATTACTGGATTTAGAATTTGAATTTGCTGGTGGCTTTATCGATAAGCTTTTTCAACCCGTTTTCCAACATATCGCCAATACGCTGGTGGAAGCATTTTGCAAACGTGCTATCGAACTGTATGGGCAGGAGTAAGTGCATGAAGGTGGAAGTCGCTTATGCAGGGCGGGATCGACAGGAAATTCTCGCCGTGGAGGTGAAGGAGGGGAGTACGATCGAAACGGCGATTCAGCAGTCAGGGATCCTGGCGCTTTTTCCAGAAATTGACTTAGCTAAACAAAAAGTGGGGGTGTTTAGTAAACAAAAAGACCTGACTGACATCGTCAGGGAAGGGGATAGGATCGAGATTTATCGCCCATTAATCATCGATCCAAAAGAAGCACGGCGGGCAAAAGCGAAAGCGCTTAGTAAGAAGAAGTAATTTCCTTCAACCGCCCATGTACAAAGTGACAAGTGACTTGCTTTTCCATCATGTCGCCATACCCTTTCTTAAAGGTATAAACATAATCTACGCGATCCGGTGTAAAAATATTCATCAACACCGGTGTCCCCATGATGTCTTTCACCTGCGCTTGCGTCATACCGGTATGAAGCTGCTTGACTTCGTCTTGTTTAATAATATTGCCTTGCTGGATATCCATTTTATGAATACGGAATAAAGAACAGCCTGACAGCGTTAAACCAATCCAGATGAGAATGAGACTCTTTTTCATGTACAATACCTTTTATGTAAAACGGGGTCATTCTAAATGGAGAAAATAGCATTGGACAACTTAAATTTAAAGAAAGCGGGGCTAAAGATCACCATTCCTCGCCTAAAAATTCTCGAAATTTTGGAAAAAGCGCAAGAACATCACATGAGCGCGGAAGATGTCTATCGGGTTCTCTTGGAATCGGGCGAGGAAATTGGCTTGGCGACGGTTTATCGCGTCTTGACGCAGTTCGAAGAGGCGGGTCTGGTGTGCCGCCATCATTTTGAAGGTGGGCAATCCGTATTCGAGTTGGATCATGGTACGCATCATGATCATTTAGTGTGCGTGAAGTGTAATAAAGTAGAAGAATTTGTCGAC
>SCTP01000011.1 GCA_004322325.1 Gammaproteobacteria bacterium
TGAATATCCTCAGAAGGAGCTATCGCAATCCCAATACTAACAGTCGCATGAAAATAATGACTTTCCAGCTTGAATGGTTTATTAAATCGCGCTACTAATTTTTTCGCTAAAGCACTGACATCTTTCATATCTTTAATATTAGAAAGAATAATAATAAATTCATCTCCTCCTAGCCGTGCAACAAAATCTTC
This sequence comes from Gammaproteobacteria bacterium, assembly GCA_004322325.1. GTDB lineage: Bacteria > Pseudomonadota > Gammaproteobacteria > DSM-16500 > DSM-16500 > Aquicella. The sequence goes on from SCTP01000011.1 coordinate 192, forward strand.
TTTTCGTACGCTATCTTGCAACTGTTTCGCTACAGTTATCAGCAACTGATCGCCAACATGATGGCCAAAAGTATCGTTGACTGTTTTAAAATTATCTAAATCAAGTAGTAATACAGCAAACGATGTTTTGTCCTGGTAAGATTTAGTTATTTCTTTTCTTAATGCTTCTTCAAATGCCGGTCTATTATATAAACTCGTCAGCATATCGTGATGCGATAAATAAATCAGTTCTTTTTCCGCTTTTTTGCGCGCGGTAACATCATGCAATACCATCACTATATTTGTTTCTTCATCGACTTGATGAAATTGACAACAAGAAACTTCTAATAGAAAAATTTCATTATTTTTTTCGAGTTCGTAGATATTTGCATATTTTTGAATCTCTTTCCATGGAACAATTATATCTTGCTTTTTCAATTGCATTAATTGATGAATAGATTGGCCAAGGATTTCTATCGGTAAACGATTATTTAACTGAGCAAACCTTTCATTACACCATTGAATATTTCCCGCCTTATCTAGCCACACAATCGCATCATCAATGGCATCCAATGATAATTCCATTTTACTTAAAGTACTACGCAACTGTTTAACCAGCTGATATTCTCTTTCGTTCATGGCATTATCCTTCCAGCGGACGAAGGCTGGCAGCAAACAACCAAACACCATCGACTTTTTCTGCTTGGATAATATGCTCAGCAGCAAATATTTCTCCATCTTTTTTCATGGCTTTTAAATTCAGTGCTTGATTGAGCACTCTTGATTGCTCTGTGGCAAGAAAACGTGAGAAGCCGAGATGATGAGCATCATGTAACATAGGAGGAATAATAGTGGTGAGCGGTTTGCCAACAATTTCATCGCTGGCCCATTGAAAAACCGTCTCGAATGATTGATTAATATAGATAATAACACCGTGTTGATCAGCCACAACCACTGGCACATCTTCCCTTAGTTTCAACTCTGCGATCGTACCCATCAGACATTTCCTTATGTATGATTGACTGAACACTCCTGCAAATGCGCCGGATTAATTGTCCCCACAATAATACTGGTCACCCCCGGCTCCGAAAGAATAAATTTTATCGTATCCACAATAGGATTGGCCACCACCAATGTATGCAAATGGCCGCTCGCGAGCGCTTTCTTAATAAAAATTCCTTTTTGATGTTGATGGGCATGAGTAATTACTTCACGCTCATTCGTATAGGCCGGGTTAAAGCACACCATGGCCATATCCGCATGATCAAGCGTTAATAACCCACCCGCAATCGTTTTCGTCGACATCCCATATGAACGAATCTTGCCGACTGCTTTCAGCGCCTCTAACGTTTCAAATACCTTATCTTCATGAATAATATGCTCGTCATCGCCATTAGAATGGATGAGGACGATGTCTAAATAGTCCGTATGCAATCGCCTTAAACTGCGATCGATACTTTGCCGAATAGCGGCAGGCGAAAAATCAAAATGCGATTGGCCATTTACAAATTCTTCGCCCGCTTTAGTAGAAACAATCCAATCTTGCCGTTTACCGCGAAGCAATTGGCCTAACCGTTCTTCACTACTGCCATAAGCCGGTGCCGTATCAATAAGATTGATACCCAGCTCACTCGCCACCGCTAGCAAATGGTTGATGTCATGATCAGAAGGTAAATCAAATACCGATGGATATTTAACGCCTTGATTACGACCAAATTTAACAGTGCCTAACCCAATCACACTCACTTCTATTCCACTCTGACCTAACCGGCGCTTTTGCAAAACGCATCCTCCCATACCGGCATGGCTAATGGCGGCATCGGCCAAGAGCGCAATTCGCGTATGTCAAATAAGTGCTGGGTCAAGTGCGCTGCCTGTAATTGCTGCAGAATTTCTTCGGCTAATTTAGGCGCTAACGCTAATTTCGTTGGCCACGCGACAATAATATTTTCGATCACTTTAATAAACGAGGTTTCTGGTTTCATGCCGCCTTTTTGTTTCGGCTCAGCACGATCAATCATGAAACTGGCAAATTCAGCCGTAGCAAAATCCAACCAAGGGAATAACGTCTGTAACTCTTCACGCGCCGCTTGAATTTGAGTAGCACTATCTTTATGAATGCCATCTTCCGCCAGTTGACCGCCTAAGTACCACACCGTACTACCATTTTGCGTATGATGTGTCGTCACCGTGATGCGCGGTCTTGCGCCTAGCCCTAGACAATGGGCATAGAGTGGATAATTAAACGGCGTTTTGACCATCACCATGTGCAATGGTCGACGCTGCATGGCGACATCAGGCTGTTTCAATTTTCTGATAATCACTTCGTTTCCCGCGCCAGCGGTAAAAACAAATTGCTGCGCAGACACTTCTACCGCTTTACCAGCCATATACACGGTGGCAGAGACAAGCTTGCCATGGTCATCAAATTTTAATTCTTCATCACATAATGGTTCGATTTTGAAAACCGCATCTTGATTGGCTTTGACTAACTCGCGAATGAGGATAGGTACATCAATCACAATTTCATCTAGCGAAAAAACTTCGCCTTTGAAATCAGGATGTTGGAAAACAGCCGGGTAGTGCTCTTTGGAGAGGGATTCGACTTTACTCGTCAACGCCGCGCCTGCAAAAAAGCCCGCTAGCTTGGAACCAAACTTGGTGGGCGCCCACAGATAATGTTGCGAAGAAAGAACCGGCACCGCCGATAAATCGATCTCACCTTTCCCTTGCAGGCACTGCCTCCATCGCTCAGGCATTTCACTCATGGCTTTCGAATCCGCGCTTAACACCCCTTGTAGGGCATACTTCATCCCGCCATGGATAATCCCTTGCGCCTTATGCGTTTGACCACCACCGAGGGAGCCGGATTCGAACAGAATGGCCGAGAAACCAGATTGACGTAATCGATTCAACAGCCACAACCCTGCAATACCGCCGCCGAAAATGACGACATCGGCTGCTGCTACCTTCTTCATAATACTTTCTCACATTTTTACGTCTCAAAATTTTACTCTTTTTTAGCTATAATAGAAAACTTTTCGCTCTTCAGCAGGTTAAAGGTAATAACTACATGATTGATTTAAAAAATCGCTTTGATGTGATCGTGGTCGGCGGCGGCCATGCCGGTACAGAAGCCGCCCTAGCAGCCGCGCGCATGGGGGCTACCACCTTATTATTAACCCATAACATTGAAACCCTCGGGCAAATGTCATGCAATCCCGCGATCGGTGGGATCGGCAAAGGTCATTTGGTGAAAGAAATTGATGCCTTAGGCGGTGCAATGGCACGGGCAATTGATCGGGCGGGGATTCATTTCCGCATCTTAAACGCCAGCAAAGGACCCGCCGTCCGTGCTACCAGGGCACAAGCAGATCGAGCACTGTATAAACAAGCGATACGCTATTTATTAGAATCGCAGCCTAACTTAATCCTCTTTCAGCAAGCCGTGGATGATATTCTCATCGAACAAGACCGCGTAACGGGA
>SCTP01000012.1 GCA_004322325.1 Gammaproteobacteria bacterium
CCACAATATTCTCTTACCACGCTGAAGCGGTTTTTCTCCGCATGCTCCTGAATCGCCGCCCCAATATCCCCAAAATAAACGCCTGGTTTGACCAGCTTAATCCCCAAATAGAGGCATTCCTGCGTTACCCGAATCAGACGTTCTGCTAATACACTCGGGTTCCCGATCGTAAATATTTTACTCGTATCCCCATGGTAGCCGTCCTTCAATACCGTCACGTCAATATTCACGATATCGCCTTCTTTGAGCACCCGTGGCCCCGGAATGCCATGGCATACTTGATGATTAACCGACGTGCAAATCGATTTCGGATAACCATGATAATTAAGTGGAGCAGGGATGGCTTTTTGTACGTTGATAATGTAATCGTGACAAATTTGATCAAGCTCCTCCGTCATGATACCTGCCTTGACGTAGGGCTCAATCATTTCCAATACTTCCGCTGCCAGGCGTCCGGCGACGCGCATTTTTTCGATGTCTTCCGTTGTCTTAATGATAATGTCTGTCATGTGTTTCTTTAATTTGCTGGATAGAACGATCTATGGTATAAAGGCGTCCTTTATTAAGCAACATTAACTTAAACCACACGCGTGTCATCACTGACTGCCGGGTGCTTTATCGGATAATCGGTAAGGTTGGCAGAAGGGTGCGCGGAGGCTTAACCCGAAGAGGAAAATGCAATGCAATTTACGATGCAAGATATGTTAAAAGCCGGTGTCCACTTTGGTCACCAAACCCGTTATTGGAACCCTAAAATGGGCAATTTCATTTACGGTTCACGTAACAAAATCCATATTATCGATCTCGGCAAGACCCAACCCTTATTCCAAGATGCCCTCAATTTTGTGGGCGATATTGCCGCGAAAAAAGGTAAGATCTTGTTCGTTGGCACCAAATACGCCGCGCAAGATCTCATTCAGCAAGAAGCTGAACGCTGCAAAATGCCATATGTGAATCGCCGTTGGTTAGGCGGTATGTTGACGAATTACAAAACCATTCGTCAGTCTATTCGACGTTTAAAAGAATTAGAAGCAATGTTTGAATCCGGTAAATTTGGCCGTTTGACCAAGAAAGAAATTCTCGGGTTGGAACGCGAAAAAGCTAAATTATTAAATAGCTTAGGCGGTATCAAAAACATGGGCGGTATCCCTGATGCCTTATTTGTCATCGACGTTGGTCATGAAAAAATCGCTGTTCGCGAAGCACAACGTTTAGGTATTCCTGTGATTGGGGTGGTAGATACCAATAACGATCCCGATGGTATCACCTACGTGATCCCTGGTAACGATGATTCGACTCGCGCCATCCGCTTCTACACCTCTAGCATTGCCGATGCCGTTATGGAAGCACGCGCTAGCGCGGGAGATATGGGTGATATCGCTGAAGCAGCAGCCGATAGTACGGATGAATCGATAGAAAACCCGCTATCTGATAGCGATGATCTGGGTGAAGAGGAATCTAAGTAAGAGGTGATTGTATGTCAGCAGCTATTTCTGCAGCTCAAGTAAAAGAATTACGCGAACGTACCGGTGCGGGGATGATGGAGTGCAAAAAAGCACTTGCTGAAACCCAAGGCGATATGGAACGTGCGATTGAAGAATTACGTAAGACAGGTGCCGCTAAGGCCAGTAAGAAAGCCGGCCGGGTGGCCGCGGATGGTGCGGTTTTCATGGCAGATAATGGTAAACAAGCTGTGATGGTCGAAATCAATAGCGAAACCGATTTCGTGGCGCGGGATACCAACTTTGCTGCTTTCGGCAAAGCCGTGGCAGAAACAGCCTTGGCTACTTTGTTGCAAGACGTGGCCGCCTTGTCCGCCGCGACACTGGTTGGCACGAGTCAAACCGTCGAAGCCGCGCGTCAAGAATTGGTGGCGAAAGTGGGTGAAAATATCCAAATCCGCCGTATCGTATTGAGCAATGCGGGTGCTAATACCACCGGCACTTATCTCCACGGCACGCGCATTGGTGTGGTGGTGGAGCTCGATGCTGATAACAAAGAATTAGCACGCGATATCGCGATGCACATTGCCGCCAGCAAGCCACTCGTGATTTCTCCTCAAGACGTGCCGCAAGATGTCATCGCGAAAGAGAAAGAAATCTACATGGCCCAAGCTGCTTCCAGCGGTAAACCGCAAGAGATTATTGAAAAAATGGTCGCTGGCCGTTTAAAGAAGTATCTCGATGAAGTGAGTTTAGTCGGTCAGCCTTTTGTCAAAGATCCCGACACAGCTGTCGGCAACTTGCTCAATAAGCATCGTGCCAAAGTCTTAGCGTTTTATCGCTATGAAGTCGGTGAAGGTATCGAAAAAGTATCGGAAGATTTTAAAGAAGCCGTGATGTCGATGACACAAATGCAAGGTAGCTAAAAAAGGGCAGCTGAAATATGGAGCAACCATCAGCAAGTGTAAAGCCAGTTTATCGGCGCGTTTTGCTTAAATTAAGCGGTGAAGCATTACAAGGTGATCACTTATTTGGTATTGATAACAGTAAGTGCTGCCGCATCGCTCAAGAAATTATGGGTGTCACCCAGCTTGGTGTCCAAGTCGCGCTTGTCATAGGCGCGGGGAACCTGATTCGCGGCGCAGATCTTTGCGCCGCGGGGTTTGACCGGATTGCGGCAGATCAAATGGGTATGCTGGCAACGGTCATTAATGGCCTTGCGCTGCGAGATGCACTGGAGCGGAAATCCATTCCAGTCACGTTGATGTCTGCTGTCGCTGTGCCCAGTATGGCGGATCAATACGATCGCTATAAAGCGCAAGAAAAGTTGCAGCAGGGTTATGTGGTCATCTTTGCGGCGGGGACGGGTAACCCACTCGTCACGACGGATTCAGCCGCTGCTTTACGCGGTATTGAAATTGATGCGGACCTGGTGCTGAAAGCGACTAAAGTAGAAGGCGTGTTTGATGATGATCCAATCAAAAATCCGAAAGCGGAACGTTATCAACAACTCAGTTATGACGAGGTTATCAGTAAACGCCTCGGTGTGATGGATTTAACCGCCATTTTGCTGTGCCAGGATCACGGACTGCCATTGCGGGTGTTTAACATGAATAAACCCGGTGCATTAAAACGAATTATGTTAGGTGAAGATATTGGAACGCTGATTCAAGCTTCAGAATAGAGGAAACCTTCATGCATAAAATAGTAAAAGACGCAGAAATGCGCATGCGTAAATCCATCGAATCATTTAAAACGGAATTGACTAAGCTACGTACTGGTCGTGCTCATCCGAGTATCCTGGATCATATCCACGTGGATTATTACGGCAGTGAAATGGCGATCAATCAGGTGGCGAACGTCACCGCCAGTGATGCACGCACGTTGACGATCACGCCCTGGGAAAAAAATATGGTGGCGGTGATTGAAAAAGCGATTCTTAATTCTGATCTAGGTTTAAATCCTGCTACAGCGGGTACGGTGATTCGAGTTCCCATGCCGCCTTTGAATGAAGAGCGAAGAAAAGAACTCATTAAAGTCGTCCGTACGGAAGCAGAAGCAGCGCGAGTGAGTGTCCGTAATGTGCGCCGCGATGCGAATGCGGAATTAAAAGAAATGCTGAAAGCGAAGCAAATCACGGAAGATGAAGAGCGCCGTCTGGGAGAAGAGGTGCAAAAACTGACAGATAAAATGGTCGCTGAAGTGGATCAAATCACCACAGCAAAAGAAGCGGATCTGATGGCTATTTAGCCCCTATGTCGACATCAACTTTGCCACAACACATTGCTATCATTATGGACGGAAATGGCCGCTGGGCTAAACAGCGGTTCATGCCACGCCTGGCGGGTCACCGTGCAGGGGTGGAGGCAGCGCGGCAAGTGGTGAAGAATTGTTTGAAGAGAAAGATCAAAGTGCTTTCTCTTTTTGCTTTCAGCAGCGAAAACTGGCGTCGTCCTGCACAAGAAGTCAGTCATTTAATGGAATTATTTCTGACGGGCTTAGAGCGCGAAGTCAATGTGTTACATGAAAACAATATTCAATTACGCTTTATTGGCGACCGCACCCGGTTGAATGCTAGATTATGCCAAAAAATCCAAGACGTGGAAAAACTGACTCAACAGAATACGGCGATGGTGTTAATTATCGCAGTAGATTACGGTGGTCAATGGGATATTTGCCAAGCGACGCGTCAATTAGCTCAAGAAGTGGAAGCTGGACAGTTAAAAAGTGCTGACATTACGCCGGAAAAACTCGCGAGCAAGTTGTCTTTTGCTGATTTACCCAATCCAGATCTCTTTATCCGTACCAGTGGCGAAGTACGCATCAGTAATTTTATGCTCTGGCAGCTGGCTTATGCTGAACTCTATTTTACCCCCACCTTATGGCCCGATTTTGATGAGAAAGAGCTCGATAAAGCGCTTTTTCATTATACTCATCGTGAACGCCGTTTCGGTTATAGTAGTGAACAATTAATATGCTCAAACAACGTATCCTAACCGCTCTGATTTTGATTCCTTTTACGCTAGCCCTGTTAGTTTATCTTCCGCCGGCTGGGTTTTGCATTGTCACCCTGTTGATGACGCTGGCTGCTGCAGGAGAATGGTCGAATCTGATGGGAGTCAAGCGCGTCTCGCGGCGTATTCTTTACGTGGGTATCATCTTATTTTTGATGATAGACGCCCTTTTTATTCCCGCACCGGTTATCTTAGCGATAGCATTTATTTGGTGGCTATGGGCAACGGTAGCCGTGTTAAGGTATCCGCGCGGCAGCCAAGGGTGGGGTCGTAGTGTCTTGTTACGCGGCTTGATGGGAGTGTTTGTTTTGATCCCCTGCTGGGTTGCCATCAACTATATTCGTATGCAAAGCGATGGTGTTTTCGATCTTCTCTTTCTTTTCCTGCTGATCTGGGGCGCTGATTCCGTGGCATATTTTGTAGGAAAAAAATGGGGGAAAACCAAGTTAGCCCCTGAGGTCAGCCCTGGCAAAAGTGTGCAAGGCTTTGCTGCCGCCATGCTTTCAGCCATTGGGATTGCAGCAGCGGCTTTAGCCTTCTGGAAGGTGCCGTTGCCTATTTGGCCTTGGGTAATTGCACTTGCCATGGTGACAGTATTATTCTCCGTGGTTGGTGATTTATGCGAGAGTATGCTAAAACGGCAAGCGGGGCTTAAAGACTCGGGCAGTCTCTTACCAGGGCATGGCGGGCTGCTTGATCGGATTGATAGTTTAACCGCCGCGGCACCTATATTTGCTTTAGGAGCGATTTTATTAGGGGTATTTTTAGGATAAAAAAATGAAAAAAATAGTTTACTGTTTAATGGTGTTGTTTCAATTATGGATGCCAGTTTGGGCTCAGCAAGCCTTTGTGGTGAAACATATTGAAATTGAAGGATTACAGCATATTTCTGCCGCCACGGTGGAGAGCTACTTACCCATCAAACGCGGTCAAACTCTGCAACCCGCGAAAACAGCCGCTATCCTGCGTGTACTCTATCAAACCGGTTTCTTTGATCGTATCACCCTTTCCAAAGGGCCTGACGGTACGTTAATTATCCATGTCGTGGAACGTCCCACGATCGGGGAACTTAAAGTTAGCGGCAACTCAGTCATCCCCACCGATAAATTGACAACGGTGATGAAATCGCTAGATGTCTCCGAAGGTCGCGTTTATAACCCTGCTGTGTTAGAAAGAATCAAACAAGGTTTGTTGAACCAATACTATCAACTCGGTCGCTACAACGCTCGTGTGGAGATAGATGCGACACCGATGTCTCGTAACCGTGTCGCCGTGAAGGTCAATATCTCAGAAGGATTGGTGGCGAAAATCCAACGTATTTCCATTGTAGGTAATCATGTATTTGATGAAAAAACCTTAGTCAGCCAACTTACCATTTCTACCTCTGGCTTATTCACATTTATCACGCAAACGGACCGTTATTCCGAAGCTAAGCTGGATGAAAGTCTTGAGAAACTGCGTGCCTATTACATGGATCGCGGTTATATCCGTTTTGAAATTGTTTCTGCACAAGCGCAAGTGACACCCGACCGAAAATCTATTTATGTGAGCGTCGTCATCAAAGAAGGCGAGCGTTACACGGTGAAAGGCTATGACTTACAAGGCCAACTGATTGTGCCGCGAGAAGAATTAGCCAAGCTTATTAACATCAAACCAGGCGAGACGTTTTCCAGGCAAAAAGTATTAGATGCAGAAAAAGCCATCACTGATCGGTTAGGGGATGAAGGTTATTTATTCGCTAAAATTTCCTTGCGCCCACAAATTGATGATCAAACACATGAAGTGTTATTAGTCTTTGTCATCAATCCAGGCAAACGGATTTACGTACGGCATATTACTTTTTCTGATAACAATCGTACTAACGATGTGGTGTTGCGCCGTGAGATTCAACAGATGGAAGCGGCACCGGCTTCTTCTACCAAATTAGAAGAATCGAAACATCGGCTACTGTTACAGCCATTTGTGAAAGAAGCAGATATGTCTGTTAATCCAGTGGAAGATAGCAGTGATCAAGTCGATGTGAACTACAAAGTCAAAGAAGATAATGCTGCCACCGCCACGTTTAAAATTGGTTACTCCCAATTGTATCGAACCATTTTGGGTGCTGGGTTCAATTTGAAGAATTTCTTAGGCACCGGTAATACGTTTGGTGTGAATCTTTCGCGTAGTAAGTATGAACAGTTTTACGGTATGGATTATACCGATCCTTACTATACAGAAGACGGGATTAGCCGGACATACGACTTCTCCATGTCACGTGTCGATCCGCGAGGGGCGGGTGTCAATAACGGCTATACCATGGATCAATACAAAGCAGGTGTTTTCTATGGCATTCCAGTCGGCCAAGAAAGTGACGTGATGAACCGGATTCAAGTGGGTGCAGCGGTTCAAGACTCCTTGATCCACCTGATCGCTGGAAACGTCTCTAACCAGATCAACCAGTATGTGACAGACCATGGCACCCATTTCGAAGAACTCGACATGCGAGTGGGATATTCTCGCGATAGCCGTAATAAAGCGATTTTCCCCACCCGGGGCGGTATCCAAACGCTTTATCTTGACGTTTTTGCCCCTTTATCCGGCAATTCTGTCAGTTACTACCAAACTAACTACCATGGTAAATGGTATAACCCATTGACTGATCAGTTTATTTTTGTCACCAAAGCGGATTTGGGTTATGGCAATGGCTTCCATGGTATTCATGACTATCCTTTCTTTAGCAACTACTATGCCGGTGGGATCGATTCCGTCCGCGGCTATGAAGGCTATTCCTTAGGGCCTAGGGATTCCAACGATAAGTCTTTTGGTGGTAATATGCTCGCTGACGCAAGTATAGGCTTAATTTTCCCGAACTTTGTGTCGGAGAATTTGCGTACCACCGCCTTTATCGATGGAGGTAACGTGTATACCTCTTTGGATAATAAGAGTTTTGGCGGGCAAAGCACGAATTCGGGGCCATTGCGTTATTCGACAGGTATTGATGCCAGCATTCTGACGCCATTTGGGGTGATCGAGCTGAGTTTAGCCCAGCCGCTGAACCGGCGTCCGCATGATGAAAGAGAAACATTCCAGTTTGCTCTAGGCGGAAATTTCTGATAAATATGGCTTCTTAGCTAGGATGAGCATTTAATTTTATTTTTGGAGAGTATCATGAAGATTGCGAAAAAGTTTGGTGTGTTAGTGGGTTCCCTTTTACTCGTTACGGGCATGGGTGTAGCACAAGCAGCTGATACGTCAACGGCGACCATGCCGCAAATAAAAGTGGCGGTGGTGAATGTACAGCAAGTATTACAGCAATCCCCACGCGTTGCTGAGTTGAGCAAGAAGTTAGAAAGTGAATTCAAAGATCGCCAAACGAAAATTGGTGACGAACAGAAATCCCTGCAAGATGAGTTAGATAAGTTTAAGAAAGATTCCATCACCATGAGTCAGAAAGATAAAGATGCGGCGCAAAAGAAAATTGCAGCGGATCGAGCTGACTTAGTGAAGAAAGTCGTTGCTTATCAGCAAGATTTGCAGAAGGAGCAGAACAAGATCATGCAAGGTATCTTAGGCGATATGAATTCTATCGTGTCTAAGATAGCTAAAACAGAAAGCTATTCTTTGGTGTTAGATTCCCAAGCAGTTATTTTTGCTGGAGATGGAACAGATATCACTAAAGATGTTGCTAAAGAGTTCAACAGCAAGACGGGCTAAGCTCGTTTAGTAGTGAGTATAAAAGATCTCCCCCTTTTTTGGGGGAGATTTATTTTTGGGAATGATTAATTAATCATGAAAACAGCAATAAGAACGCAGTATACATTATCCGAATTAGTCCATGGCTTGGAGGTGACGCTTAAAGGTGATCCCACTTGTGTCATCGAGGGGGTTTCTCCTATTCAGCAAGCGCAACCTGGCCATGTTACTTTTCTTACTAATCGATTGTATTCCAAGCATCTTGCTAGCACGCAAGCGGCTGCTGTGATTCTGTCTGCTGCCGATGCAGAACATTGTCCTGTTAATGCGATTATCAGCTCGAATCCTTATTACACTTACTCGCAGATAGCAGCTTTTTTTACGCATCCTACTGCTGTAGAAGCAGGCGTTCATCCGAGTGCCATCATTGGCAACGATTCTGCAATTGATCCTTCGGCCAGCATTGGGGCGCATTGTGTGATTGGCCGCCATGTGAAAATTGGTGCGAATGTAGTCATTGGGCCTGGCTGTGTGGTGGGCGATTTTTCTGAGATTGGCGAAGCAACCCAGTTAGATGCCAAGGTCACTGTGTATCACCGTATTAAAATTGGCAAGCGTGTGCGCATGGCCAGTGGCGTGGTGATTGGAGGTGACGGTTTTGGTTTTGCTAATCAAAAAGGCGTTTGGCATAAAGTGCCACAATTAGGCAGTGTCGAAATTGGTGATGATGTGGATATCGGTGCTAATACCACCATTGATCGGGGTGCGATAGAGAATACGGTGATTGAAAATGGGGTGAAGCTCGATAATCTCGTTCAAATCGGCCATAACGTTAAAATTGGTGCAAATACTTTAATTTGCGGTTGCACGGGCGTGGCGGGCAGCACGGTCATCGGTAAAAATTGTATTATTGCTGGTGCGAGCAACATTAATGGTCATATCACCATTACCGATAATGTGATTATCACAGGCAATACAGGCGTAGAAAAATCGATTACAGAACCCGGTATTTATTCATCGGGTGTGGTTGGCGTCGTCACGAATCAAGAATTTCGTAAAAATAATGCTCGTTTTTATCGATTAGAAAATTTAATGCATCGCGTGAAAACATTAGAATCGACTTTAAAAATGCTCACAGAGGGAAAAGCATCATGAAACAAATGATGGATATTCATGAAGTATTAAAATACTTACCACATCGTTACCCATTTCTCTTAATTGATAAAGTATTGGAAATAGAGTTAGGTAAATCGTTAGTCGCGTTAAAAAACGTAACGATTAATGAAGCTTTTTTTAATGGTCATTTTCCAGGACGTCCGGTAATGCCTGGTGTCTTAATCTTGGAAGCGATGGCGCAAGCAGGTGGTGTGTTAGCGTATAAATCCACCAATACCTCCCCCAGCGATGGTGTTTTATACTACTTTGCTGGTGTGGATAATGCACGTTTTCGACGTGTGGTAGAACCAGGTGATCAATTACGATTGGAAGTAAAAGTCTTACGTGCTAAGCGTGATTTTTGGAAATTAGAAGGTTCCGCTTATGTAGGTGAAGAGTTAGCTTGTTCGGCAGAATTTTTAAGTGCAAGTAAATAAGAGGTCTAAGGCTGTGATTGATAAAACTGCAATAATCGATCCTTCGGCGAAAATCGCCAACAATGTGCACATTGGTCCTTTTTCAGTGATTGGGCCCGATGTGGAAATTGGCGAAGGAACATGGATTGGACCGCACGTTGTCATTCAAGGGCCGACGCGAATTGGTCGTTATAATAAAATTTTCCAATTTGCTTCTCTCGGTGAAATGCCACAAGATTTAAAATTTAAGGGTGAAAAAACCTATTTAGAGATAGGCGATCACAATGTCATTCGCGAGTTTTGTACGATTCATCGCGGGACGGTGCAAGATGCTTCGTTAACACGCATTGGTGATTATAATTTATTGATGAATTACGTCCACATTGCGCATGATTGTGTGATTGGAAACCATACGATTTTTGCTAACAATGCCTCGCTAGCGGGTCATGTGAAAGTGGAAGATTACGTCAATTTTGGTGGATTTTCAGGGGTGTTTCAGTTTTGCCGTGTCGGGGCGCATAGTTTTGTCACGACCAATTCAGTGGTGATTAAAGATGTACCGCCTTATGTGAAGGTATCGGGTTATTATGCGAAGCCTTATGGTTTAAATACCGTTGGGTTACAGCGGCGTGGTTTTACTGAAGAAAGCATTATGCAATTACGCCGTGCGTATAAAGTGATTTATCGTAATGGGTTAACCGTTGTCAAAGCGATGGAAGAATTGCAAAAAATGCTCTCACCAGAAGTACAGCAATTAATTCAATTTATTGAAGCATCGAATGCTGGGATCGTACGTTGAAAATCGGTATTTTAGCAGGGGAAGCGTCTGGCGATTTGCTAGGGGCTAAGCTGATACAAGCATTGCGTGAACGCTGCCCAACTATCCAAGTCGAGGGGATAGGTGGTCCTGCGATGATGGCAGCAGGATGTGAGAGTTTATTCGATATTGAACGCTTAGGGGTCATGGGGTTGATTGAACCTCTGTTTCGTTTGCCGGATCTAATAATGTTGCGACATGAGTTATATCGGCATTTTCTGCAAAATCGTCCGGATATATTCATTGGCATTGATGCGCCAGATTTTAATCTTGGATTAGAGCTCAAATTACGTCGTGCGGGGATTCCAGTGGTGCATTACGTGAGTCCCAGTGTCTGGGCATGGCGACAAAAGCGGATTTATAAAATTGCGAAAGCAGTGGATTTGATGTTAACGCTGTTACCGTTTGAAACTAAAATTTACGAGCAGCATCGTATTCCTGTGCGGTATGTCGGGCATCCGTTGGCGGAGCAAATTCCGCTGCAGCCGGATAAGATAGCGGCACGGCGTGCATTATGTATCGATGAACAGGCGACGTATGTTGCTTTGTTACCAGGCAGTCGGCGGCAAGAAATTAATCATTTAGCGGAACCGTTTTTATCGGCGGCGAAATTGATTGCGAAGCAAAAACCGCATGTACGTTTTTTAACATCGCACGTGAATGAGCAGCGATATCAAGAGTTTTATGAATACTCTGAAAAATACGCGCCTGGGTTACCGCTGCAATTTTTTACTCGCCGCTCACACGATGTGTTAGCAGCAGCGGATGCGGTGATTGTGACATCGGGGACAGCGACGTTAGAGACGATGCTTTATAAAAGACCGATGGTGATTGCTTATCGTATGCCGCGCTTTGCATTTCGGATTGTGAAGTGGTTGGTGAAAACACCGTTTGCAGGGTTACCGAATTTATTGGCGAATGAACAAGTGGTGCCTGAATTGATTCAAGATGACGTGAAGCCAGAGACGATGGCGCAGCATGTATTGGATTATTTAGATCATCCGGAGAAGGTTCGTGTGTTAGAGGAGAGGTTCACTAAAATCCATCAAGAATTGCGTGTGGACACGGCGCATAGTATTGCGGAAGCGATAGCGGGGATATTGAAAGCTTCTAAATAAGGAAAAACCAATGAGCCAAGGACATATCTTAAAAATTTCGCATCTTGAAGCATTAGTCAATGGTATATTTGCGATTGCCATGACCATTCTCATTTTAGACTTGCGCCTACCTGATGGCGTTCCCTCATCCGATTTATTAAAGATGTTGACTTCAGATATGCTACGTCATCTTTTCGTTTATATAGGAAGTTTCATTATTCTTGGTACTTTATGGATTGCCATGAATTTTCAATGGGGCTTGCTTGAACGTATAAACCGATATTATCTCTGGGCGAATGTGTTTTATCTCATGGCGATTTGTGTGGTGCCATTTTCAGCCAGTTTAGTCGCTACTTATCCGAGGAATTATGTTAGTCTTTCGTTTTATGCCATCAATCTCCTTTGCGCGAGCTTGGGTCAATTAATCATTTCAGAATGTGCCCATGTTTTTAACTTAAATAGAGATATTTATACACCCGCCCTGCGCGTTGCGATTGTAAAGCGTATTTTGGTAGCCCCGGTTTTTTATATCAGCTCGTTACTTATTGCTCATTGGAGTACGGTAGCATCCTTCTTACTTCTTATTGCTCCGACTATTATTTATCTCGTTCCTGGTCGTGTGGATAAGTTTGATTAACAAGGTCAAACATGGTCATCTTCATCTGAATCTTCTTCTGACTTCACCAGCTCCCCCGCCACGCGATGTTTTTCACTCGCCCAATCCCCCAAATCAATCAACTTACACCGCTCCGAGCAAAACGGTCGAAAGCGATTATCAGGCATCCACGTATTTTTTTTGCCGCAAGTCGGGCAAGCGATGTCTTTCTTCTGTACCATAACGAATACTCACGAATTACAATAAGCCACCCAAAAAGATAGATTCTCAGTATATTGCACCGCCCGCCTTTCAATATCCGGTATGAAGTATCGCACACTGAAAAAGTGCCGGCCGATGCTGATTTCAGGATAGGTGGGAAGATTGGGCGCAAGACCAATCCGTATCATGCGTAAATTCCATTGCGGATCCAGTAGCTCTTGGTGAAAACCATGTACGGCCGTTTTATTCTCCACCTTGGCGTTTTTTCTTACCAGATCAAGAATCAACAACACCACCGTCTTAATTTGAGCAAATTCACTTAACCAATCATTAACCGTCACCATACGGACGTCAGGAGGTTGTTGGAGCCAGTAGTGATAAAGCGGGATATCAAAGCTACAGCCGCCACCTGGGCTGGCTAGATGCATGCGTAACATATTTAATAATTCAATATCGCGCAAACGATGACCAATTTTGCCACTACTGTCAATTAAACTACGGGCATGTTCATCTAACTGCTGCGTGATATGGTGCAATTTTTCTTTGTCAATCTCCGGTGAATTATCAAAGCGCATCAGGTTAGCATGGTGATGGCTTAATTCCTTGGCTAACTTAGCCTTCAAATCAGGACGATCAAGCAGATGTAAAACATTGATGATAAACGCCGTAACGTTGCGTGTGCCCAGCTCTGAGGTATCGCTCAGCTGATGGTCAATTTGCTGGAATAATTGCTCTAAACGTAGACATACGCGGATGACTTCGTTCAAAGGCTGTTCATAAATGATCGTGTCTTTCATGGCACTAGAGTACATTGGGATCCGTTTGTCAATCATAACATGAATTGATCAGGATTAGCACGGAGATCCCTCACTATGTGGCTCAGAATGACAACCTGCCATGGTTAAATATTGCTGGTGTAAACTTTCCACTTGCGGGATGAGGTCAGCAATATTCCCATCATTAACAATCACATCGTGTGCTTGTGCTAAACGATGCTGGCGGTCAACTTGCGTTTTCACAATCGCTTCAATATACGCGCGTTCCGATTTATCACGTGCAGCGGCACGTTCTAGCTGCAAGGATTCGGGTGAATCCACGATGAGAATGCGGTCGATAAAATGGTAAGGTTTGACTTCTAACAACAAAGGAATCACGGCAATGCAATAAGGGGCTTTGATTTCTTTGATGCGTTTTTCGATTTCATCGCGGATAAGCGGGTGGAGTAAATCTTCTAACCAGCAGCGCTGGTCGGTATCCGTAAAAATAATATGGCGCAACTTGGCGCGATCCAGTGTGCCATTTTTTGTTAAGGCTGCTTCACCAAAATGATTGAGAATCGCCGTGAAAGCGGGCGTATTAGGTTCTGCAACTTTACGGGCGATGAGGTCTGCGTCAATGAGAGGCACGCCGCGATCAGCAAATAATTGGGCCACGGTGGATTTGCCCGCTCCAATCCCTCCGGTTAGGCCGATGACTAACATGGCTACAACACCACAAGATAATATTGCATGATTTCATTCCCCCAAAGCATTGCGACCCAGCCAGCTAAGGCAAGATAAGGGCCAAAAGGTAGTGGGACACTTTTGAAATGGCGTTTAATAAGCATGTGTGTGAGAGCAAAAATGACGCCGGTCACCGAGGCGAGCAAGATAATAAGCGGTAACAGTTGCCAGCCTAAATAGGCGCCTAATGCCGCTAGAAATTTGAAATCACCTTGACCCATGCCAGTTTTACCCGTGATGGATTCAAATATACATTGTACACCAGCAAAGATGGAATACCCAACTAGCGCGCCAATGATGGCACTGTGACTATCACAGAAGACGTTAAAAAGACTGAAAAATAAGCCTAACCACAGCAGGAATAAAGTGAGTTGGTCGGGGAGAAGATGATAATCGAGATCAATAAAGGTGAGGCAGATGATAATCCAGGTGAAAAATAAGGCAGCGAGTGTTTGCCAGGTGAAGCCGAATTTCCAGGCGACGTACACTGAGACAAGACAGGTGACGGCTTCGACTAAGGGATAACGCATGGAGATGGAGGCTTTGCAGTAAGCGCATTTGCCGCGTAGCCAGAGGTAGCTGAGGAGAGGAATATTGTGCCATGGTCGAATGGAGTGCTTGCAATGGGGGCAATGGGAGGCGGGTAGGCATAGGTTTAATTTTTCTGTCTCGGTATGTGGTTTTAAGCCGAGGTAAATGCGGCATTCTTCGCTCCAGCTTTGCTCCAGCATACGGGGTAGGCGGTAAATCACTACATTGAGGAAACTGCCGATAAATAAAGTGAGAATCGCCACAATGAAGAGGAAAGCAGGTAAGTTGTCGGCAAAAAATTGCGTTATGTCCATGATTATAATCTACTTCCTAATTTAAAAATGGGTAGATACATACCAATGACTAATCCTCCGATTAAAACACCAAGTACTACCATAATCAAGGGTTCTAGTAATTGATTGAGATGATGCAGGAGGTGATCGATGTCTGACTCGAAGAAATCAGCGAGTTTATCGAGCATGGATTCGAGTTTTCCAGATTCTTCGCCTACTTTGACCATTTGGGTCATGAGGGTGGGAAAGTGGGGGAGTGTTTCCATGGCACGATGCAAAGAGAGACCGGTGCGGATTTTGCTTTGCAGTTGCAAAATGGCAGTGGTGAAGCTGGGGTCTTGGCTGCTTGCGCCGGCGAGCGCGAGGGCATCGGTGATGGGGAGGCCGGCGGTTAAGGTGAGGGCAAGATATCGCACGAAGCGGGTTAGTTTGATTTTATGCAGGGTGGTATGGATGAAGGGAAGAGTGGAGAAAGTGTGCTGGAAATAGCGTTTGATGGGGGTGGAATATTTACCGCGGATGCTTAGGGTGATGAGTACGAGGGTTAAGGCAAGGGCAGGAAAGAGGCATTCCCGCAACTTAGCGGAGAGATAAAAAATCAGACGGGTGAGTAAAGGTAAGCTGGTTTGCATGTCTTGAAACAATTCGGCAAAACGTGGGATGACGAAAATGAACATACAGAAAGTGATGATGAGGGCGGTGATGAGGATGAGCACAGGATAAAATAAAGCTTGCTGAATACGCTTACGGAAAGCGAGATGTTTTTCTTGATGAGTGGCGATGATGAGTAACATCGTATCTAAGCGACCGGTATGTTCGCCGATTTTGATTAACTGCACGGTGAGTGGATCGAAATAATGCGGATAGCGTTGCAGGCAATGAGAGAGTGTTTTACCGGCGAGTATATCGCGTTTAATGGCATAGATGAGTAGGCGTAAGGCGGTTTTCTCTTGGCTTTTTTCTAAAATAGTGCAGCTTTGAATAATGGGAACGCCAGCCGCGATGAGTGTGGCAAATTGGCGAAAAAAAAGAGCAGTGTCCCTGGTGCTAATGCTGTGTTTTTGTTTGCGGTGGTGGAGATAGTGTTTTAATGACATGATGAGGTTCCTACTACTCGCATGACTTCTGCGGTGCTCGTGATACCCGCCTGAACTTTTTGCCATCCTGCTTCTTCTAACATCATCCATCCTTCTGTTTTGATTTGCGTGGCGAGTTGGGTGATGGAGGCGGAGGAAAGAATAAGATGGGCTAACGCTTCGGTGACAGGGATTAATTCAAAAATCCCAATGCGTCCTTGATAACCATGTAAACACTGATCGCATCCACTGGGGGGTTGCTGGCAATGTGGGCATAGTTTACGAACTAAGCGTTGAGCAATGATTAAAGAAATGGAATGGATTAAGTGATAAGGTGGCATGCCCATGGATTGAAGTCGGGTGATGGTTTCGGCAGCGCTATTCGTGTGAAGAGTGGATAAGACCAAGTGACCAGTTTGTGCGGCTTGCATGGCGATGGTGGCGGTGTCTGTATCGCGGATTTCTCCTACCATGATGATGTCAGGGTCTTGGCGTAAGAAAGTGCGCAAGACAGTGCTGAAATCTAAGCCGATGGCCGGATTAACATTAACTTGATTGATACCGCTTAATTCAATTTCGATGGGATCTTCGACAGTGGAGATATTTTTCTCGGTTTGATTGAGATGATGAAGGGCAGAATAAAGGGTGATGGTTTTTCCACTGCCGGTTGGTCCGGTGACGAGGATTAATCCTTGCGGTTGAGCGAGTTTATCGAGTAATAAATGTTGTTGCATTGGGGTTAAGCCTAATGAGGTGATATCCAATTGATGATGTTTGATATTTAAAATACGCAGCACCATTTTTTCACCAAATAAAGTAGGGCATGTATTCACACGAATATCCATTTTTTCTGGTTGTCGGAATTGAATGCGACCGTCTTGCGGCAGGCGTCGTTCAGCAATATTTAAATTGGCCATGATTTTTAGTCGAGTGATCACACGTGTAGCGAGAGGTAAGGGGAACGTAGCGATTTCGTAGAGTAAACCATCGCAGCGAAACCGAATGCGGCAATGATGTTCGTAAGGTTCGATATGGATATCGGAAGCGTGTTTTGCAATGGCATTTTGGATGAGCTGGTCTGCCAATTCAATAATAGGTTCGTCATTTTGTTCGGTATTTTCTTGGTAGAGGGGTTGTTCTTCCATCAATGTCATTTTTGATAAAGCAGATTCTACGTGGGCGTGGAGTTGGTTGGGGAGGAAGTAAGTATGAATGATTTTATCTAATTCTGCTTCAGCCATGAGCATGGGGCGGATGCGTAAACCGGTGTGGAATTCGATGGCGGTGAGGGTGGTGTGATCAGTGGGGTCGGTGATGCCGAGATGTAGGTATTTGTGATCGCGATGAAGAGGGATGACGCGATGGTGGCAGATGAGTTCTCGTTTCATGATGGGGTCTTGCAGCCAGGCGGGATTGTAATGTTGGGTATCGAAGAGAGGGAGTTCGAAATGTTTTTTGCAATAATCGAAAATGGTTTGGCTGGATAAGAGTTGAGAGGTGACGAGGTAGTGGGTGAGGGTGGTTTTTTGTTGTTGAATGGCTTGAGCGGCCTTTTTGGCGGTGGGGATATCGATCAAGCCATCGCGGACGAGGTGGTTAAGTAAGCCGGGGAATTCTGTTCTAGTCATTGCATAATCCGCTGGCTAGGCAAGTACCACTGACAGTCCAAGTGGTGCCATCGCTGTCGGGGGTGAGGATGTAGGTGTTGTTGTCGACGAGGTCGGTACCGGTCGCGGTGATGATGCCATTTTCAACTTTGACGCTGGAGAGGTTTTTGGTGCTGTTAGGTTCAGGCGGGATGCCGTAGACGCCGTTGGTAAGTTCGGAGAGGGGGTCGCCTTCTTGGAGGGCGAGTGCGACGGAGGTTTTGAAGGTGTCGGTGGCGGAGATGACTTCGGAGAAGCGGGCGCGTTTGGTGTAGGTTTGGTAGGAGGGGATGGCGATAATGGCGAGAATGCCGATGATGGCGAGGACGATCATCAGTTCGATGAGTGAGAAGCCGTGGTGTTTGTTTGGGTGCATGGGGTTTTCTCCTTGGTTTTTGTAGGAATAAGAAAGTTTTTTAGGGAAGAAAGTGGGGGGTAATAATGCAGGATGCTATTTATACAAAGTTGGTTAGCTTTATGCAACCGGTTTTTTTGACCAAAAATTGAGCTTCTCTTTTTTCTGGCGATCCGTTTTAATTTTCTTTATACTGCGCGTGTTTTAGAGCTATCAGTATGCCGACGTAGCTCAGTTGGTAGAGCAACTGATTCGTAATCAGTAGGTCGTGTGTTCGACTCACATCGTCGGCATGAGTGGAATCAAGGGGTTAGGGAGGACGGCGTGGAGTTGGGAAAGTTCATGTAGAAGCGGTGTAGAAGGAATATCAAAAGGAATTGATATGAATTTTAAATCTTTCGTGGTTTTTGTTGCCATTGTAGTTTCATTTTTTTGTTCATGCGCGTTTGCGGATTCAAAAGAATCATTGGATACAATACCCTTTCTTACCTATAAAACACGTATCATTTATTACCCAGCACCTAAAATAAATTCTATTGCTTCACTTCAAGGAGGAATGAGCTATTCGCCCTCAGTAACCGAAGCTTCGGTTAGCAAAAATATTCAGTCTACTCCTATAGTGGTTGAACAAGAAACATCAACTAGGAATGTTCCAATTATGGACGTACAAAAATCTATCAATCAAGTTAGAAAAGCTCTTTGTAATACTATAAAGGATGCTGATTTTAGAATATGGGTTAGTGTTGATGCTAGTGGAAAATTTTTAGGTCTAGGAGCGTCTGCTCAATCTGGACTTGAGGTTACTTTTCATTGTAAAGAGAAGCGATTGTAATGAAAAGAGTTAAGGCTAAGCGAGAATATTTAAGATTAGCTGAAAGCGCAATCAATGCTATGTACACGGCAATTGATAATTTTAATGGTGTCTATGGTAAATATAAAACAGAAACAACTTTAATATTATTAACTAATGCTTGGGAATTGCTAGGAAAGAGTATCCTTGTTAAGAATAAGCATGAAATTTCTCTCCCTAATCAACATGGTAAAACTATACCAGCGGAAATTACGATCAACAAACTTCATAATTTAAAATTTTTAGATCAACACCAATCTGTTTTACTGCAGCAAATTGTATCGCTACGGAATGAGTCCATACATTATCTTATTCCCAAGATTCCTCAAGAAATTCAACACCACTTGCTATATTTTTCATGTAAATTTTTTAAAGAATTAATCATGGCTAATTTTAAACAATATGCAGATCGTATGGAGGGAAATTTTTTGTCTATTGCATTCGACAATATGGCTACATACGCTGACAAAATCCAAAAAATAGTTGGACAGCTTAGACGTGGTAGCGAACATGATAAGAAATTAATATGGCTTTTGGAAAGAGGTATTCAATTTAATGAATCTAACAATTATATATCTCAAGACGAATTTGAAAGGCAGTATATAGGAAAAAAGAAAATCATGCCACATTTAAAAATTAATGATTTTATTTCCAATGCAGAAATGGTTCGTATGGTTCCAATACAGGCACCTCGAGGCTTTACTGCGGATATTAAATTGACTAAATCAAATAAAAAAATGAATGAAGCCTTGCCAGTAATGATAAAGAAGACACATATAGAAGACGACTATCCGTATTTAACGAGTGACTTGGCTGTTAAATTAAAAAAGAGTACTAACTTTATAGCTAAAACATCTACTAATTTAAAGTTAAGAAATAATCCTGAATATCATCAGGCGATTAGAGCATCATCTTCTGGGGTAATAAATAGGTATTCCAACCAAGCATTAAGTTACATAACAAAATTTCTTGAAGAAAACCCTCAATATGATCCCTATAAAAAGAAAAATAAATAGCTTACCCTTTTGGTGGATTAGGGTCGTTTCCATAGCTGTTCTTTTCTCGTATTTTTCCTTGGCGATTATGAATGAAAAGCTCAGCTTTATTTTTTATAGCAATTTCTCTTGCTGCTTCTATGGCATCTTTTTGTGTGTTGTGTAAAGAGGTTTCTCGTTTATTACCTTCGATTTTGATTGCCCATTGCTCCCCTCTCTTGATAGGAACAACATGAGGATTTTTTCTATTCATGACATATTCTCCTAAAAGCATCACGTAGTAGCGAGGCAATAAGTAAGCTTCCCGCTTAGTTTCCCCAAGCGTTGTTATCTTGATTGTGTGTTCCTTCTTTACCAGTGTATGGGTTAGTGTTCCCTTTGGTAGACCAATTATCACTCGTATTGCCATTGGGATTACTTCGATAATGAGGTTGAACATAAGTGCCATCTTTTCGATAATATCCATTTACACTAACATCTGCAAAGGTGGATATTGAAAATAGCAAAACTATTATAAAGATAAGAATTTTTTGCATACCCATAGTGTTTCCTCCTGTAAGTAAAAAAAGGAAGATATTTACCTATTATTATAACGTGAATATGAGCCAGGTGATTTTTAAAGTAAATTCAGGAACATAAGCTTTTAAGTTAACGATGGAGCAAGCGTAGCCCGCATATCAGAAAAATATATTGTAGCCTGTATTCTAAATAAAAATGTGTTACAAATGTAGCCTTGATGGAGCGAAGCGAAATCAAGGTTTTACATCTGCAAAAAATATGTCGCTACGATGCTGACATGTCAGTATATGACAGTTTTGCACATACTGGTAAAGCACGAAAAAGCATTGAAACGTTAATCTATTTTCCTTTTTCTTAAAAACATGCAGACCAACCCAATCATTTTGTCTTTATCCTTAGGATGACTCTCAGCAATTAATAATGTCATTGCCGTTAATGCTGGTGGCGTAATACGCGTGAGATCTAAAATTTTTGCATTTTGCAAAAACCAAATAAAAGCATAAGCGCCGCTACGTTTGTTTCCATCTACAAAGGGATGGTTTTTAACAATGAAGTAAAGAAGATTAGCGGCTTTTTCTTCAATGCTTGGATAAAGTTCTTCGCCACCAAAAGACTGCATTACATTTCCAATGATTCCGGCAATACTATCTTTTGTTCTTTCAACTCCAAAAATATCGGTCGCTTGATTTTTTGAAATGAGACTTTGTTTTAATTCCGCTAACGATTTATTTAATTTTTCAGCCGTTAATGCCACTTTCTTTTTGGTTGCGCCCTGAGTGATTAATTTATCTTTGTCATAGGCGTCAAGAGAAAACCATGTATCAGCAAACAGTGTGACAAGTTCAAGTATACTGCTATGATCTATTGTGGTGTCCGCAGGTAGTAAAGTTTTAACATCGTCAATCGCTTTGAGAAATTCACTGTAATTTTTTTGTATACGGTTTTTGTTTATCGTATACCCTTTGTAAATATGGTCTTTAAGAGTTTTTGTTGCCCATTGGCGGAAGGCGATTGCTTTCTTGGAATTAATTCTGTAACCGACGGCTAAAATAACATCTAAACTATAAAACTGAACCTTATAGGTTTTCCCATCTTCGGCAGTATGTTCCATTTTGGAACTTACTGAGTTCGCATCTAATTCTTTATCTTTCAATATGTTACGTATATGCTTGGTAACTGCCGGACGGTTAACTTCGAAAATATCCGCTATTTGGTTTTGACTTGCCCAAAGCATATCTAATGAGACATCTTGCTTAAGTGTAATAGCACCATTTTTGGTCTGGTAGATAACTGTATCATCAATGTTTTTTTTGATTTTCATATTAAGTCCTACTTAATAAAATTATTTTGAATCATCCAGTGTTTGTCACATGATCCTGTTGCTGGGGCTGATGGATCAAGGCGACAATAGTAATCAATGGGGACTTTTAAGAGTGGTTCAAGTTGCTTAGACGAAACACCAACGTATTCTAGAGCCCAACCTAAACGCTTAGCAACCAATTTTTTAATATTGATGGTTGCTAGAGAATTTTCTAATATCCCTAGTGCCTCACCCATTCCTCCAAACATTTTAAGATAAATAAACAGATCAAGCAGCGAGCGTTCCTTATCTGTAATGGGTAACTGTCACTATTTTGTCACCAACTGAGGTAGAATTACCGCTAATTGCCGTCGATTTAGGTAGGTTATGTTACAGCTAAAACATCGCAAGTCGTTGATTTTAAATTAAATGTTAAAATATCATCACCGTTTCGTAATCAGTAGGTCGGAGGTTCGACTCCTGAAGGTTCTTTTCGGCAAAAGTTCGGTTGACGTCATGGTAGAGTATGTATTATGTTTGACTAGATTTGATTTGAGGTAACCTGCCAATGCGCATATAAGCTTCTCGTTTTTTTAAACGAACACGTTAATAGCCTTTTAAGGCCGATCTTCAATTAACTGGAGCTTTATTATGTCGACCAATGTTAATCATTCAAATGTTTCATCTGCTGTAAATATTAAAAACAAAGTTACACTTATAACCGGTGCTGGTAGTGGTATTGGCCGTGCTTGCGCGAATCTTTTCGCTCAAGAAGGTGCAATTGTTATTGTTGCTGATATTGACGAGAACTTTGGAAAAGAAACTGTCAGTGAGATTTCAGCAAAAGAATTTACCGCAGACTTTATTAAGTTAGACGTAACTGATGAGTCCTCATGGGTAAACGCGTATCAATTTATTGAGGAGAAATATCATAAATTAAATATTCTTGTTAATAATGCTGGTATTGCATTTGGCGGTTCTATTACTAAGCTATCCATAGAAGAATGGCGGCGTCTAATGGCTGTTAATCTGGATGGGGTATTTTTAGGAACCAAGCACGCGATTCCTTTTATGCAAAAAAGCGGCGGAGGCAGCATTGTTAATGTCTCTTCCGCGGCTGGCATTGTAGGTTCACCTACTGCAGCGGCTTATTGTACTAGCAAAGGCGGAGTGCGCTTATTTACAAAAGCGGTAGCACTTGAGTGCGCGCAAGCAAAAAATAATATCCGTGTTAACTCAGTTCACCCAGGTCCTGTTGCAACACCTATGTTTGAAAAAGGACCCACATGGAATGATTTC
>SCTP01000134.1 GCA_004322325.1 Gammaproteobacteria bacterium
TATCAGCAAATAGGAATATTTGCTGATAAGTAGGCAAAATAGCAAGAAAAAAAGTAGGGAGGGTGATTAATAAAGGTGTTAGCTTCAAGCTTATTGTTCTTCCATATTTATCGCTTATGTGCCCAAATAGTAAGGCACCAACTGGTCTTGCAAAAAAACCTATTGCAAAAACGGAAAATGTTTTTAATAGTCCAATAATGTGCAATTTACTAGGAAAATAAAGTTGTGCTATAAGTGGCGCGAAAAAACCATATAGTGCAAAATCGTACCACTCCAGCACATTTCCTAATCCGCTTGCAATCTTATCCTTGATTTTTCCCATTCAATTTGCCTTTGTTGTTAGTTATTTAGGCCTTTTTGATCTCTTTCAGTAAACACCTCTTTGGCTGTTGCTGTGGCATTCAAAGCAGCAGGGAAACCGGCATATCCTGCAAGGTGAGTCATAATATCGATAATTTCCTGGCGAGTAATTCCTATGTTGAGCGCACAATTAATGTGATATGCCAATTGAGGCTTTGCATTTCCTAAAGTAGCTAAGATAGTGATGGTAAGCATTTGTTTGGTTTTTAACTCAAGACCAGCTCGGCTATAAAGGTCGCCAAAAATAAACTCCAATACATATTTAGCAAGATCAGGGGCTATTTTTCCTAATCCCTTTATTACGCCTTGGTCACCACCTTCCATTAATTCATTAATTTTTTGTGATCCTCTTTCAAAACGTTCAGATTTCATAAGTACCCTCTCCGCATAATTAAATATCCAAAAATAGATAAAAAGTATTGACATTATCCTAAAACAGATAATAATATCCATTCGATAGCCAATATTTTGAGGTATGGTAACGCCCTCACAATAGATATCAAGCTGAAAATATTAGATTGGAGATAATCAAAAAGGATTTACCAATAGGATAACTAGGAATTTGGTGCTGACTCATTTCTGTAGGACTTATTTAAGCCTATAGCCAATAAGAATAGAGCATTAAAAGAGGAGTGATAAAAAATGGTAGTAAAAAAGAAAAATACGAAGGATCAACCTGCATTTAGTAATAAAAAAATATTATTACCCAAAAAATATGCAAAAAAACATCACAAAAAATGCAGGTATGATCATGAATTTTGCTAATTCTTCCGTAAAAATTAGAAATGAAACCCCTTCTAAGCGAATTAACAAGCTCGTAACTGAATGTCTTGCCATTGAAGCTGAAAGTGCAAAAGAAGCAGGTACTCTCGCTTTTATGGCTCGGAGTATGGTAATTGCAACACTTCCTCATAGCAGACCAAGCGGTAATATTTTTCAACGTAAAAATGGTGATTATGTCTTAACTATGATGGCTAATCCTCAATTCGGATTGCCATACGGTTCTTTACCACGGTTATTACTTGCATGGATAACACGGGAGGCAAATCGTACTAAATCGCCTATTCTTCAATTAGGTAAATCATTTTCAGCATTTTTAAAAACACTTAAACTATCACAAAGTGGTGGTAGGCGTGGAGACGCTACGAGGTTGCGTGAGCAAATGTTGAGATTATTTTCTACCCATATCTCACTTCATTATCAGAACAAAAAAAAGGGTGTTTGCAAATCTGAGCAATTTTCGGTAACACGTTCATTCGAATTATGGTGGAATCCACTTAAAAATGATCAGTGTGACATTTCTACATCATCTACTATCACGTTAGCGAAAGATTTCTTTGAAGAATTGACTAATCGGCCAGTTCCTGTAGATTTTAGAGTCTTACAAGCTCTCCGCCGTTCCCCCTTACAAATCGATATTTATGTTTGGCTAACATACCGATTTTCATACTTGAAACGGCAAACCTTGATTCCATGGAGCCTTTTAATTAATCAGTTTGGTTCTAATTATGCTGCGAACGCTCAGGGGATGAGAGATTTTAAGAGGCAATTTTTGATGGCAGTCCACGTTGTTACAGCGATGTACAGAGAAGCAAACCTTGAAATTCAAGAAGAGGGTATTCTTTTAAAGCCAAGCCAATCGCATATTAAACCCAAAGCAAAACGAGG
>SCTP01000135.1 GCA_004322325.1 Gammaproteobacteria bacterium
GCTGAGCAGGGTGAAGGCATCGTCCAGTTACTTGTCGACCCAGTCAGCCTGCAATATCTCGCGGGAGCAGAGATTGATTACAAAGAAGATATTGAAGGCGAACAATTCATTATCCGTAACCCGAATGCCACCACCACCTGCGGTTGCGGTTCCTCATTTACGGTTGACGGTTGAATAGGTTGGGGCTGCTGCTATAATGAAGGGCTTTTGCGCTTCATAAAAAGGATAAACCCATGGAATCGACAGTCCTCAGCCCTTCTACGGAACAATCAACCCCCACCGTCTCTGTTAACATGCTTTTTCCCGCGGTGGCAGCAGAATATAAACATATTGCCCACGATCTTCCCTCACTCACCTTAACCCACCGTCAAATGTGTGACCTCGAACTGCTTTTAAACGGTGGATTTACCCCGCTGACAGGTTTTATGAACCAAGCAGATTATGAGAGCGTGCTAGACCAGATGCGTCTTAGCGATGGCACGTTATGGCCCATGCCAATCACGTTAGATGCCGATCGCCAATTTGCAGAAACTGTCAAAGCGGGCGATGAAATCGCCTTGCGCGATACAGAAGGATTATTGCTCGCTATTTTGCAAGTGGAAGATTGCTGGCAAATCGATAAACAGCGTGAAGCGCAAGCTGTTTTTGCAACCACCGAAGATAGTCATCCTGCAGTGGCTTATCTTTATCGCCATACGAAAGATTTTTATATCGGCGGAAAATTATTAGGTATTTCCTTACCGCATCACTACGATTTTAAACATTTACGCTATACCCCTCTTGAATTACGTCACGCCTTCCATCAGCGCGGATGGCAAAAAATCGTCGCCTTTCAAACACGCAATCCCATGCACCGTGCACATCAAGAATTGACAATACGTGCCGCTGAATTAACCGGCGCGAATTTGCTACTGCATCCTGTTGTTGGCATGACCAAGCCAGGTGATATTGAATACTACACCCGTGTGCGCTGTTATGAGCATGTGTTAAAGACGTATTCTGATAACGCTGCTTTCTTAAGCTTATTACCACTCGCTATGCGCATGGGCGGTCCGCGCGAAGCAGTTTGGCATGCGATTATTCGCAAGAATTACGGTTGTACACACTTTATTGTCGGCCGTGATCATGCGGGTCCTGGGAAAAATCGAGCAGGCGAGTTCTTTTATGATCCTTATGCAGCACAGCAATTAGCATTGCAACATCAACAAGAAATTGGCATCAAGATTGTGCCTTTCCAAGAAATGGTGTATAGCCATCAACAATCCCGCTATTTTTCTGTCGATCAATTTCCTAGCCATGAAACACCAGCCTCTATTTCCGGTACTGAATTACGCGAGCGCTTGCACAAAAATTTAGATATTCCCACCTGGTTTTCTTACCCGGCTGTAATCGAAGAATTACGTAAAGCGCATCCGCCGCGACACCAGCAAGGATTCACGGTGTTATTAACAGGATTACCCAGTGCTGGCAAATCCACCTTGGCCAATGCGTTATCTTTACGATTACGTGAAATGACGAATAGACAAATCACCTTACTCGATGGCGATGTCATTCGCACACATTTATCGCGCGGATTAAGCTTTAGTCAAGAAGATAGAGAAGCGAATATTACGCGCGTGGGTTTTGTAGCAAAAGAGGTCACCAAGCATGGCGGTATTGCGATTTGTGCCTTAGTCGCACCGTATATCAAAGCACGAGATATCGTGAGGCAAATGATAGAAGAAGTCGGCGGGTTTATTGAGCTTTATGTAGCAACACCACTTTCTGTGTGTGAAGTGCGCGATCGCAAAGGCATGTATAAAAAAGCACGAGAGGGAGCGATTAAGCAATTCACCGGCGTGAGTGATCCTTACGAACCACCTGTTGCACCTGAAATTATGATTAATACCGCCACTGGCGGCCCAGAAGAAGTAACGGAAAGTATTATCAAGCAAATTAAATTGCTCGGGTATCTTCTATGAGTGTCGATAAAAAATCGATTTACGTGGTACTCGGTATGGCGCGCAGTGGCACGAGTGCCATTACGCGCGGGCTGAAAGCGTTAGGTATTCATTTAGGTGATGAGCATAGTGATAGCGTTAATCAATGGAATCCGACGGGAATTTGGGAAGATAAAGATATCGTGTATCAAATTAATCGTGGTGTGGCGCAAGCATTAGGTGATACCTGGATGAGTGTGCATTTGCTGGATGAGTTATGCCGCGATAATGAAAAATTAAATGAATTACACTGGCAAGCTGTGCAGCTATTAACAGAGCGCATGAAAGAGGTATCCAGTTGGGCATTCAAAGATCCGCGTACGTCGCGCATTCTACCTTTTTGGCAGAACGTTTTTCAGGGACTGAAGGTGGATGAAAATTATATTATTGCTCTGCGCAATCCACTAGCAGTGGCGACTTCTTGGCAGAAAGTCAGTGGTGCGGAGATAGAAGTTGGATTATTACAATGGCTAAACCATTTAATCCCTGCCATTGAAGGAACGCAAGGTAAAAAGCGTGTCGTGGTGAGTTATGATTTGATGTTAGCGAATCCGCGATTACAACTGGAACGTATTCAGCAGCAGTTATTCATTTCTTCATTAGCCAATGCGGAGGATATAAATAACTATGCGCAGCAATATCTCGATAAAAAATTGCATCATTATGAATACACCGAAGAAGATTTATTACTGCATCCTGCAGCAGCGATTACACCTGTCTGTGCTAATCTGTATACGCTGTTGATGCAAGTGGCAAAAGATGAAATCACTTTAGAGAGTGCTGAATTTTCTTCTGCGTGGCGACAGGTCAAAGGTGAATACAGTGCAGCGTATCCTTTTTATCTTTACATGAATCGATTACTCAAACGCAATAAAGAATTAGAAAGAGATCTTCGCACGATTCGCCGCTCTTTATCGTGGAAATTAGCTTATCCCTTAAGATTGATTAACGATGTATGGCGAGCAGGCAGGAAAAAATCCTATGGACCTTGAATTAAATAGTCTCTTGCAGAGTGTGCAAGAAGCAGGTAAAGCAATTTTAAGTTTACAAAAAACGGGCTTTGATGTGATGGAAAAAGCGAATAATGATATTGTCACTCAAGCAGATTTATTGGCCAACGATATTTTAAAAACGCAGTTAACCAAAGCGTTTCCTGATTATGGCTGGCTGTCAGAGGAAAGTGTAGATGATCCTGAGCGGTTAGCGTGTCATCGTGTCTGGATTGTCGATCCGATTGATGGTACGAAGGAATATGCGCAGGGAAGAGCCGAGTATGCGATTTCGGTGGCGTTAGTGGAGGATGGTATTCCGATTATTGCTGCTGTTTTTAATCCGGCGACAGATGAATTGTTTC
Source organism: Gammaproteobacteria bacterium (assembly GCA_004322325.1). Lineage (GTDB taxonomy): Bacteria > Pseudomonadota > Gammaproteobacteria > DSM-16500 > DSM-16500 > Aquicella. Next base: position 3,334 of record SCTP01000135.1, read on the forward strand.
ATGCGATGCGTGGCAAAGGGGCGTGGTTGGGGAAGAAAAAATTAGCGTGTAATAGAACGGTCTCATCAGAGGGTTTATTATTACTTGCTAGTCGATCAGAATACGAGCGTGGTGAATGGGACCCTTATCAGCAAAATCATGCTGTTAAACAAGTGGGATCGATTGCCTATAAACTAGCTTTAGTCGCAGCAGGTGAAGCGCATGCTACGTTTAGTTTAGGGCCGAAAAATGAGTGGGATATTGCTGGTGGTACGCTGCTGGTGTTGGAAGCGGGTGGCGTTGTAACGGATAGACGGAAACATGCCTTGATGTTTAATCGCAAAGAAGTGGTGGTGGATGGCGTGGTGGCAATGGCAAATCATGTGAGTATCGAACTTTATGATTAGTAGAGAAGAGAGCGGAGATAAAGATTATATTGTCGGTTTAGAAAAAAGACGGCGGACGATTCAGATAGATGAATATCTTCCTTCAGAAGAAGATCGAGCTGAACAAAAAGAAAAATATGGCTATTGTCAGATCAAGGGTGCGGTAGGAGGGGTAGGTTCGAAATCTCATAATACAGAGCAAAAAGATGCTATTAGCATAACGTTATTTCCTGAGAAACATGAGCATTCATTTGTGGGGTTAAAAAAGGTATTAAGTTCAACACGCAAGACGTTAGATTGGAAAGATACGAGTTTATATGCGCTATTTACTCAAATAGATCCTGAAACTTTTCAATTTACTAGCTCCCTGGCGGAAATGGGTGTGATGGGGTTTGCTGGGTATGTGATTATTGGGAAGGATAAAATAATTCAATCTGGAAAATTTAAGCAAGGTGTTCATTGCATTAAAGTTCAAGAAGAAGATCGAGTATTTGCTATCATCGCGAGTGAGGGATTTGCGGCCAAAGGCTATTACACACCACCCCCAAAACTTGCTGAAATTGCGAAAATAGTATGGGATGCTCGTGATATGTATCATGCTGACATTGCTGGGCAGCTTGTTAGTCGTGCTTATAATCAAGGAAGAGGTTCAAGTGATAATATTAGTGTGATTGTTTTAGAAGTGACGACGCAGTTTGCTGAAATAATGATGGCTAAGCATAAAACAGCTCAACTATCAGAAAAAATAATTCAAGATTTTAAAACTACTTTGGATAAGAACTTTAAACATTTTAATTTATCTAATAAGTTATCAACCTATATTAAAAGATCTGATAAGCTTCTATTTTTTAGTGAAATTGAAAAAAAGGAAAAAGAGGAAACTTTAATGCTCTGGTATGGCGAGGGAAAAATTTCTCTTAGTCATTATGTAACAGCTTTAAGTGATGTTCCGTTGGTGGATGAAAAAATAGATCCTATTACTGAAGTTAATAAAATTGCTATGCATCCTTTTTGGCAAGGGATGGGAGTAAAATTTGCAAGTTCTTTTTTTGGAGTAAAAAATCCAGATGGAATTCTTGCAATTCGTGAAGAAAGTTCGATGGACGAGTATATGAAAATAGCCAGTGCACGAACGAAATCCAAATTCTATCGCTCTCCTATCGCAACGGACTTCTATGAATTAATTCTTGTGCTTGGAAATATAGGAATAAGTGAACCCATACGAGCATCTGCTTTAAGGGCATTTAAACATAAGTGGTCAGAAGACAAAATGTATAAGATGGATAAGCATGAGACTGAACGAAATTTTCATTGGAGAAAATAGCCATGTCACGCTTATTTTCCATCAAAGGTAATTCGCAAAAACTAGATGGCGGTGCGATGTTTGGTCATGTGCCGAAAGCGATGTGGAGTCAGTGGATGGTGCCAGATGAGCAAAATAGAATTTCGCTTGCTTGCAGGGCGTTATTGATTCAGGAAGAAAATAAAAATGTCTTATTGGAGGCAGGAATTGGGGCTTTTTTTAATCCGGTTTTGCGCGAGCGTTATGGAATAGAAGAGCAAGAGCATGTACTGTTAAATTCTTTGCAAGAAAAAGGTCTTTCTGAGAATGATATCGATTTTGTCATTCTTTCCCATCTTCACTTTGATCATGCTGGTGGTTTACTTTCGGCGTGGCAGGAGGGGGAGCTGCTTCGATTGTTATTTCCGAAGGCGCAATATATTGTGAGTAAAATAGGTTGGGAACGAGCATGTCATCCGCATGTGCGTGATCGAGCTTCGTTTATTCCAGAGTTGAATGAATTGTTGAGCCAGTCGGGTCGATTGGTGGTGGTAGAGAAAGAGACATGCGCGTTGTTAGGGGATGATTATCAGTTTTTGTTAACGCATGGGCATACGCCAGGGTTGATGCATACGGTGTATAGCAAGGCAGAAGAGGGTTCAGTGGTTTTTGCGTCGGATTTGATACCGGGAACGCCTTGGGTACATTTGCCGGTGGGTATGGGGTATGATCGGGCGCCAGAATTGTTGATTGATGAGAAGAAGGTGATGTTGGAGAGGGTGATGAGGCAGGAGGAGAGGCTGTTTTATACGCATGATCCGAAGGTAGCGATGTCGCGGGTGCGGAGTGAGAAGGGGAGGTTTGTGGTGGTGGATGCAGCTTCGGATTAATCCAAAAATTTTGCAAACTCGTTTGGAGAAATAATAGGATATTTTTTACTTAGCACCAGCAAATCCTGATCGCCCGTTATCAAATAATCAGCATGGCTTATGATGAGTGTATTTATAATAGGCGTATCGTTAATATCCCTTAATTCATTTCCGAATAAAGGGTCGTTTGTCTTAACATCAACAACATCAGTAAAAAAACGAATTAAAGTAAGATATTCATCTATTTCTTCTAATGAAAGAGATAGGCGTTTTTTTATTGTAGGGTAATTTAGTACTCGCTTTATTTCATCTAAAATGGGGGATGAAATCGCTATGTCAAATAATGTATGTTGCCACGCTGCAATAATTTGTCCTGGAATACTTTGGGGAATGAGTAAACTGGAAATCCAAACATTGGTATCAAGTACCACTTTCACGAATATTTTCCTTATTTTTTTTTGTTTTCTTTTCTAACGGCAGCTATTGCTTCCGCGATCTCTGCTTCAGCAATATCTTGAGCTATATGTTGATAAGTTTTGGCAAGCTTGACGGATAATCGATCAAATTCTGTTTTCATTTGTCGAATTTTTTCGAATAATTCCACATCAATAATAGCGGCGACTGGCTTATCTGCTTTAGTTATAACAATAGAATCATGTCGATATTGAACTTTATTAATCAGTTCACCTAAATTTTGCCTAACTTTCATGGCTGATTCTTTATAAATCATATAATTGCTCTGGTTCCATTAATCATATCAATTATTATAACCATTATAGTTATGTGATTCAATTGCAAATTAAGGGAAATATTCGCTCGATTATTTTCAGGTAACCACTTGGTAATTATTTGATTAATTTGAAATTAATATATTTTCTTGTAAATTGTCAATCCTTTTTACAATTTGCAAGATCATTTTTTAGGCAGAAACCCGCGCCGAATCACGCAGCACATCCTCTACCGTGGTTTCTGGCCGAGTAATCGTCGCATTTTTTATTTTCTTTACTTCATCCATATTCAGCTGCTCAAATTGATCAAGCAACATTTGACAGAATTGCATCGCATCTTCGCTGGTGCAACGTAATTTATGTTTAGGCTGTGTCATCGCAGTCATTAAATAAATAATACCTTGTTCATGTAGTGTTGGTGATTTTCTGTTTAATTCTGGAAAAATCTCCAACACTATTTTTCCCATTGCGTTCATATCATCATAAAAACTATGACCTGTGCTACTTGGACTATCATAATAATCATCAGTCCAGGTAAAAAGCTTGGCTGAACCTTTTTTATGTGCTCCACCAAAATCAATTAATTTCATGGAGGCTTTTTTTCTATTCACGATAAGATTCCTCGGTTTAATATCACCATGAATGCGATAATGCTGATGTAAAGTATTCAGCTCTTCCAAGGCTGATTTAATCCATCGCAATCGGTTTTCAAAAGACTCTGCTGTTATTTCATTTTTGCTAAATTTATCCAATGATTTTTCTGGTTGATATTCCATCAATACACGCGCTTTGCCACGGTGCGAATACCAAAATGCTTGTCGTCCTAATAAGTGATGGTATTTCACTTCGCGAACTGCTTCATTAGCATTCGATCTTTTTAATGTTTTGATTGCATAAATCGCTTGATAATCATCAAGAGTAGCATATCCTTTTTTCACAATACCAAAGCTACCTTCTTCTTTATCTATGCTTGCTCGCATAAAAAAATGGATTTTAGTATTTAACGTGATTTTCCGAGGTTCTTTCACGATAGTGGATTGCTCAACCGATGGTAGTTTAAAAGTAATTCGGCTTAATGCTTGTTGAAACGTCTCTAAATTAAGAAGCTTATGGTTGGTTAACCCTATCATGAGTGAATCTAGTCGTTCGATATTGGTGGGGGAGAGTGAAAACAGCATTTTTAAATCTTTCTTGCAAATAGTAATATGCGCTTTATCCAATTGAATGAGTAATCCAGAAATAGAACGATCTTTATAGCTGAGCGTGAAAGTATTTTGGTCTAATAGATCAGTGCGATGAAAATAATCAAGCATCGTATAAAAATTAGCATTACCTGATTCGTATTCAAAAAAATGTTGAATGATGGCTTTGTTTTCTTTTACTAATTGATGGTCTGATAAAATTTCTATTATTTTTTTTCGCCAATATAAATCCGGGCATCGACAAATC
>SCTP01000136.1 GCA_004322325.1 Gammaproteobacteria bacterium
AGTTTATTATCAGAATTTTCCTCGACTTTCGATGATTCTTTTATTCTGACTTTCTTTTTGATTGCACCGATTGCCTCTTTACCTTTCTCCTTAAGACTCGATTTGATGCCTGATGTTGGTGTTGAGGGAGTACCTGAGTCGGCTTTATTTTGCTCTACTTTAGCTTTTTGTGATTCGGTCTGTGATTGTTGAGTTGATGTGGATGTCGGTGGAATGTCGTCCCAATTATCCTCTATCTCATTTGTATTGGTTTTTTCAGGTTCGTTTTGTTTGGCTTTATCTATCATACTCATATTCCAGTGTTGAGCAATAATCCTGCTTTGTTTATCTTGCTTATGAGATTCCAAGGAAGGGGTGGGTCGTAAGCTTTTTCTTTGATTCTCGAGTTCTTTATCAGTGGGAAGTGCAAACGATCTAGTAGGCTGACCAGGTATTGTATTAGACTCAGGTAGCGGTGGTGGCGGTATAGTATCTGGTTTTTGTTGTTCGACGTCTGGAAGTTTTTCTTTGCCTTTATTGAAGGATATATTCTCATTGTTATTATCGAAAAGCGAATGCTTGGTTTCTTGTGTAGTACTGATTGCTTGTATCTCTTGAAATGTTTTTTCGATAGTATTAAGTTCTGTTCCAAATTGGTTTAATTTCCCTGTTATGGTGTTAAAATTTGCGTTGGCTAAGTTCTTTTTCATTCCTTGAATGCTGTCATCTAAAAGAAGCCTTAATTTCCCAAACATTGCTTTTTGTTCCTGGCTAATTTGGGAGCTTTTTGCTTCTTCGTCAAGATTTGATTGGAGCGTTTTTGCTTTTTGAATGAGAGGGTTCCACCTATCTTGTATATCTGTTGTAGATAGTGGAGTTGCTTGAGTTTGTTGTTTTGAAGCGACAAGCTGATTAGCTTCTAGTTTTAACATTTCACCATCAGCATGAACAAAAATTTTTCCATGGGTCTTAAGTGCAGTATTATTTTTTTTAATTAATTCGTCCCAATTAGTATATTCTTCAGGTGGATTGTATTTATGTTGTTCTTTATCATATTGACCTTCAATTCCAGTCATGACTTGCATAGTGTTAGTAGCAGCAGCTTTTACACCATCATCTGTCAACCTGCTTCCAGCATAGAAATCATTTCCTGGCCATGATACATGGTCCCATGCTACGACACTAAAGAGTTCACATTGACTAAAATTATCGTTTGCTTCTTGATATTGTTGTGGATGCAAAAGTTGAGGCTTACCTTGTCCCTCTGGCGCATTTTTAAATGTTCTTACACGGAAATTTATGCCATGAATATCTTTTGTGTCATTTTCCAAATCCTTGTAAGTATCAAGATGGACCGCTTGAATATTATTCAGCTTGCTTCCATGCCTTTCCAAAATCTTTTCTACAACATCTTTGAGTGCGGGTTCTAATATTTTTTTATTTCCTAAAGAGCCAGCAAATGCTCCGCAACCCATTCCAGGAATAGTGACAAATGCTTTTGTCCCATTTTCTCCCGCAATACGGTTTGCTTCCATTAGCACTGGCAATAATCTTCTTTCATACAGCTGATAATATCCTTCCTGGTCAATTTTTTTATCATGTGATAAAACTTCTCTTCTATCAGAAATACCACCGGCGCCTTGTAACAAAGCACCCGGAGTAAACAATAGCGTTCCTTGAAATGGCTTATCATGAGTTTTTATTGATTGAACAACCTCATTTTTTTGGTTCTTCTCATTTCTATGTAAGCCATCATCAAATATAGTAACTGGTACTACCATATTGATGTCGCCTAATATGGATAATTCAGTTTCATTCCAATCTTGCCCATTACCTTTAACTGCGTTGCTTTCAGCGAAAATTTGGGGAACTTTAGTGTTAATAAGCGCATCAATAAATTTTTCGGTGGACAGGGGGGGGGATATTTGACTTATAGCCTTTTCCAGTCTACTACCGGCAATTTGTTCTCCCTGTAGTATCTTGTTTTTATATTCTTCAATTTTTGCTAAAGTTTTTTTATCTATTACTACTTTATAACTACTTTGCGCTTGAGTTGGTGATGACTTGGGCTGTTGGGCTTGGTGTTTCTCACTAATGTCTGGAGATTTTCCTTTAGTTGTATTTGAGGATATATTCTCATTGTTATTATCGAAAAGCGAATGCTTGTTTTCTTGTGTAGTACTCATTGTTGATGAATTCTGAAATTCTTCAAATGCTATTCCGGCGGCCTTCAGTTCAGTTTTCACTTCTCTCTTGAGGTTCATGACCTTCTGTTCAAGGGCGTTTATTTTTGCGGAATCTTTTTCCTTTGGCCGTTCTCGTTCTAACAGCTTAAAGTCTAAATCACTCAATTTACCATTTAATTCATCGAATTTTTCTTTATTATCCGCTTGAAATTTTTTAGCATTATCAAGATTTGAACGAATTATTTGAAGATTTTTGTTAATATACTCTAGCTGATTTTCTAGAGCTAATTTTGGTACAGGTCTGGATGGTGGTGGCGATTTTCTTGACCCAGATCCAGAAATGGACTCTAAGATATGTTGAGAAGCAGCATTGGTTTGTTTGATAAGATCATTCTCGCCTTTCAAATCCAATTCTATTTCTTTTATAAGCTTTTGAAGCGCAGCATGTGTTGTGGTGAATAGATTTTGATCATCTGATAGCACATTCTCGAAATTGAAAGGGGGTTTGAATTGTTTTAGTAGCGATTTCGTAGTTTGTCTATATGCAGCTTCTAGTTTAGCCCTTTCTTTTGAATCAGCTGCAAATTTTTTTTTGCTTTTTGTTAAGTCGTCAAGATAAGTCTGAAGGGTATTAATAACTGTCTTAATATTTTTTTTAGATAATTTTGTTGGCATTTCATTCACTCCTCAAGCTTATCTTATAGATCTATCTACTGTATCAAGGTAAAAGTTACTATAAACTATTTTGATTAAAATTCGCTTAAAAATTGACCTAATTCTGCTTATCCATACCTTCTTAATTATAACCCATCTACCGCTCCCTACTTTCAAATGCGAATAATTCTCATTCATATTGACACCTCTTCCAAATCCCTTCATACTAATCCCATAAAAAAACAAGGACCTACACCTTACCATGCAAGTCTCTGATTTAAAAATAGGCCAAACCGCCCGTATTCTCTCTTTCGGAGCGGGTGAGAAGGTGTACCGTAAGCATTTGATTGCAATGGGTTTAATCCCCGGTACTGAATTCACCGTCCTGCGTATGGCGCCGCTCGGTGATCCTATCCAAATCCTAGTCCGCGGATTTGCGCTCAGCTTGAGGAAAACCGAAGCTAATGTGTTACAAATTGAGGAAGTACAATAATGACATCTTGCTGCGATGAAAAACAGCCTGCCCCCAACAAGGCCGCTTTATCCATTGCCCTAGTCGGCAACCCCAATTGCGGAAAAACCACCTTATTCAACGCCTTAACCGGCGCGAAGCAGCACGTGGGAAATTGGCCTGGCGTCACCGTGGAACGTAAAAGCGGCTATTTTACTGCACAATCCACCACCGTAGAAGTCGTTGACTTACCTGGCATCTATTCACTCATCATGGCATCCGACACCGCTGCCATCGATGAACGCATCGCCTGCGACTTTATTTTGCATCCTCAAAGCGATGTCCTGGTTAACATAGTCGATGCTAGCAACCTCGAACGGCATCTTTATCTCACCACCCAACTCATCGAAATGGGTGTCCCTCTTATCCTCGCCCTGAATATGATGGACGTGGCACGCGCACGACAAATTCACATTGATGTCGCAAAATTATCCCAGACACTCGGTTGTCCAGTAGTCGTATTGGAAGCTAGCAAAGGATGTGGCGTGAGTGAATTGAAGCGCGCCATCGTGGCGTATCAGTCATCCTGCTGTATGGCGCCAAAACAATTCGCGTATCCTGAAGCCATTCAACAAGCCATACAAACGTTAGCACTGCCTTCTCATTGGCTAGCTGTGCATTTGTTAGAAGAAGACGTATACGTGCGTAATCATGTTTCTTCTGCCGTATTAGAGGAAGTAGCTGTGCAGCAAAAGCTGATCCAGCAAACTCATCAGGAAGATGCGGATATTCTCATTGCTGATACCCGTTATCATTTCATCCAGCAGGTTATTCAGCACGGTATTTCTCAAGGGACGGATATCAAAACCAGTTGGACCTCGCGCATCGATAGCATTGTGCTGAATCGTCTGTTAGGCATCCCCATTTTTCTCAGCATGATGTATCTTCTCTTTTTCTTTTCCCTGAACATTGGTGGCGCTTTCCAAGACTTTTTCGATATTGGCAGTCAGACTATTTTCGTTGATGGTTTTGCCTATTGGCTAACAAATCACGGTGCGCCAGCGTGGCTCACCGTGTTGTTAGCGAATGGAGTTGGTAAAGGGATTAATACGACAGTCACTTTCATCCCCGTTATCGGCAGCCTATTTCTCTTTCTCGCGCTTCTCGAAGACTCAGGCTACATGGCACGCGCCGCATTTGTCATCGATCGTTTCATGCGTGCACTTGGTTTACCTGGCAAAGCATTTGTGCCGATGATTGTGGGTTTCGGTTGTAACGTCCCTGCTATCATGGCTGCTCGCACGTTAGACAATAAGCGCGATCGGATTTTGACAATTATGATGGCGCCTTTCATGTCGTGCGGAGCGCGTCTGGCAATTTACTCGGTCTTTATTACTGCCTTTTTTCCGCATGGTGGTCAGAATGTCGTTTTTGCGCTCTATCTTATTGGCATTTTTATGGCTGTCATCACTGGTTTTATGTTGCGTCAAACGCTATTAAAAGGTGATCCTTCACCCTTGGTGATGGAATTGCCTCCTTATCATTTACCTCGTTTTAAAGCGTTATGCCTGCATGCGTGGCAGCGCCTCAAAGGTTTTGTCTTCCGTGCAGGTAAGTTGATTGTGCCCATTTGTATATTGATTGGCGTACTCAACACGCTCAACCTAGACGGCACCATGAATACCGGCGATGGTGATGCCCATTCACTCTTATCCACCGTCGGGCAATGGGTCACGCCTATTTTCGCCCCGATGGGATTACATACGGATAATTGGCCAGCGACAGTGGGATTGGTAACAGGCATTTTGGCGAAAGAAGTGGTAGTGGGTACGTTAAATA
>SCTP01000137.1 GCA_004322325.1 Gammaproteobacteria bacterium
GATTGCATAACCCTCTGCTGTGCGTGCTGTAATTCAGTCAGTAGCTGTTGCAATAAATTATCTTGCTGCAAATCACGTAACCCTGGCGTATTCGGTGATGAAATATTAATCGCGATGTAACTCGCGAATTTCCATAATTTCCGAAACCCAATTAAATAATCATCAATAGCTTTTTCCAACGGCGTATCTTTATTTTTCCCAATATTCACGCCCAAAATCCCTCGATATCGCGTTTGCTCCAAGCGGCGCGCGACATATTCCACCCCTTTGTTATTAAATCCCATGCGATTAATAATGGCTTCCTGCTCCGCCAAGCGAAATAATCGCGGTCGCGGGTTGCCTGATTGGGGTTTGGGGGTGACGGTGCCGATTTCAATAAAACCAAAACCGAGGGCAGCGAGCGCATCTACATAATCTGCATTTTTATCCAACCCGGCAGCAAGGCCAATGGGGTTCGGAAAGGTAAGGCCCATCACTTGGCGTGGGTTGTTGGGAACGGTTGGATACAATTGCAAGAGCTTTAAGCGATACGCCAGTTGTAATGCGTGTAATGCCACAGAGTGGGATTGTTCAGGATCAAGTTGAAAGAGAGCTTTTTTGATGAATGAATACATAAGATGGCCATTAAATAGTAATGCAGTATCATTTTGGATGAAGTAATAATAGCATATTATTCTTTAATACTTAAGGACAAATCAAAATGGAAACGCGTTATGTTGATGAAAAGGGCCGTACCAATTTACATAGAGCAGCTATACAGGGTGATGCTGTTACCGTAGGATTGTTGCTTGAAAAAATAAAGGCGATAGGTGATGAAAATGAGATAAAAAGTACTATAAATAAAGTCAGTTTACGAGGTAATACAGCGCTTCACCATGCCTTATCTAAGCAAATAAACAAAGAAAAAAACATGAAAATATGCGAGCTAGAGCAAATCCATTGTAATGCATCCATACCGCTATTAATTAATGCAGGCGCTAGTTTGTTGATAAAAAATAATAATGGTGTCACTCCCTTTAAGCAGATTTGTTCGCTTGATCCAAAAACGCAAATGATTTTGGTTTCAAAACTGAATGAAGAAAAAAGATCTAATTTATGTGATTGCTATCATGAATTACTTATGAAAGAAAATGTAAATTCTGATAAATATGAAATATATAAAAATATTTATTTTACCTGCGCTCGTTTGGTCAGTTTAAAAGAACTTATGATTGCACATTATGAATTTAATGAATCGATGCCAGTAAAAGAAATAAAAACGCTGGATCTTCTCGAGCGTATGCCGGTTTATAGGAAAAAAATGGAAAGTTCTATCGATTTCTCAGAAATTAAAATAATATCAGATGATATGCCAGCCAACATTAAACTTCTTAATCAAGAACGTGATACGTTGACACATTTGATTACTGATTTCCAAAAATGCATTGATCAGTTAATGAAACTGCCAACAGTTTCCCTGAGAAATAGAATGTTGGCCAAATTAGCTTCTCCTTTAATTTGGTTATCTTATATAAGCATAGAAACAGCACTTGGTTATTGCGCAATCGCCGGTGTGATAAGTGGAAAGGATGTTGTGAAAACGAACATCTATGCGGTGTTTCTTTGTTTAGTTGCAATTAGTGGTTTATTTGGGGCGGATGTTATCGGTAAAAAACTGACGAATTGGTTTAGTCATAGAGAAATCACGCTTTCTTATACGGAATGGCAAGCAGTGATGGAGTCTCTTCAAACGCAGGCTTTGGATATAACGGAAAGCTTACAACCTCTCGTTGCTGAATTAAAAGAGCGGGACAAAATGTCGATTACACAAGTTATTTATGCGTTGACGCAAATAATAACGATGTTGAAAACGATGCGAACACGATGTAATAAAGAGAGTCAGCCTTTATCGCTTTTATTTCCACCAAAAATAGTAGATAAACAAGATCATGTGATTGATATGGTGAATCACTCTCATAATGGTGGAGAAGGGCCATCCAACCAACGAGAGCACAGTGCTTCAATTAATTTTCGCAATAGCAATTGAAGGGTGTTGGCTTTATTATTCTCGTAAATGAAAGGATACGTTTCCTGCATGTAGTTTATCTGCGTCAGCTCCAGTTGTACGGCATCAATTCCTTGCGCGGGCTGGCCATAATGACGAGTGATATAACCGCCTTTGAATCTGCCATTACAAACAACGGAATAAGGGCTTTGCTGGCAGTATTTCATCAATCGATTAGTTAACTCAGGATGAGCTGAAAGTCCATCGGCGGTTCCTAAATTCAAATCGGGCAGCACGCCTTCAAAGAGCAAGGGTACTTGTGAACGGATGGAATGAGCATCGAAGATGACTATTCGTGGATGATGTTTTAATTGATCAATCAGTGTTTGTAATTTGTTGTGATACGGTTGCCAATAGGTATGAATGCGTTCTTGTACTTCTTTATCATCAGGCTCCCTATCTTTTTTATAAATCGGAGAGCCATCAAATAAAGTCGTCGGGCATAAACCGGTGGTGAATTTTCCTGGATAAAGCGATTGTCCATCCGGTGCTCGATTGAGATCAATGACATAGCGAGAGTGCGTGGCAATCAGTATATGCACACCTAATTCGTGTGCAAAGGCATAGAGTTGTTCCAGATGCCAATCAGTATCGGGAAGTTGTTTAGCGGGCAGCGTAAATCGTTCGAATATGGTTTCCGGTACGTGAGTACCCGCATGGGGAATGC
>SCTP01000138.1 GCA_004322325.1 Gammaproteobacteria bacterium
TTCTTCAATATCCGGATGATCACAACGCAGCACTCCCATCATGGCCCCTCGACGCGCCCCCGTGGAGAGCAAAATGCCGCATGTCGTATCCCAAATACGCATGAAAGAAACAGGACCCGACGACGGGATCCCTGTCTTTTTCACCAAGTCTCCTTTCGGCCGTAACACCGAAAAATCGTACCCCACTCCACCCCCTTGCTGGAGGGTTAACGCACCCTCACGTAGGGCATCGAAAATACCCGTCAATGAATCCTCAGCAATCTTCATCACAAAGCAATTAAAAAGCGTCACCGTATGCGCTGTCCCTGCTCCTGCCAAAATGCGACCGCCAGGCAAAAATTGAAACCCCTCTAAAATCCGATAGAATGCCCCCTCCCAGCCTCCCCCCTTCTCAGCCCCCGCCACCGCCTTCGCCACCCGACGCCACGTCTCTTCTACCGACTGCTCCAATACCTGTCCCCGCTCACGGTAACGGTATTTAAGGTCCCACACAGTCGTCGAAATCGGCTCTTTTAAGATGCTCATACACATATTTTACGCCTTTCCCCCTTGAAGCCCCACTGATCGTCCCTATATATACCCCTGGTAATCGTATTTATAACTAGACAGAAAGGAGAAATGAACTATGGCTATGCCTAATATTCGTCCATTATCTGACCGAATCGTTGTTGAACCACAGTCAGCAGAAACAAAAACCAAAGGGGGTATTGTTCTGCCCGATACGGCTGATAAAGATAAACCTATGCGCGGTAAAGTCATCGCGATCGGCAATGGCAAGTATATCGATGGCAAATTGCTGCCATTACAAGTCAAAGTCGGCGATGAAGTCTTATTTGGCAAATACTCTGGCACCAACTTCAAGCTGGAAGAGAAAGAATTTCTCGTCATGCGCGAAGAAGATGTCATGGGCGTTATCGAATAACCAGTCATTATTCACTAATTTAAGAGGAAAAAATCATGGCTAAAGATATTCAATATAGCGAATCGGGTCGTCAAAAAATGACGGCTGGTGTAAAAAAGTTAGACAACGCTGTTAAAACAACCATGGGCCCACGTGGTCGTAATGTAGTGATCAAAAAATCCTTTGGTGCGCCTTTAATCACCAAAGACGGTGTCACCGTCGCAAAGGAAATTGAGTTGGAAGATGAATTTGAGAATATGGGTGCTCAAATGGTCAAAGAAGTGGCATCCAAGACTTCTGACGAAGCGGGTGATGGCACCACGACAGCAACACGTCTCGCTTGCCAAATCTTAGAAGAAGGCAACAAGGCGGTCGTCGCTGGCCACAATCCAATGGATTTGAAACGCGGCATTGATAAAGCGGTGGCGCATGCGGTGGAACAATTAAAGAAACTATCCGTTCCTTGCAAAGACGACAAAGCTATCGCACAAGTTGGCACGATTTCTGCTAACTCCGATGAACTGATCGGCAACATTATTGCTGAAGCAATGACGAAAGTAGGCAAAGAAGGCGTGATCACCGTGGAAGAAGGTTCAGGTTTAGAAAATGAACTCGCGGTTGTCGAAGGTATGCAATTCGATCGCGGTTACCTTTCTCCTTACTTCATCACCAATCAGCAAAATATGTCCGTTGAATTGGATAATCCATTTATCTTAATCACTGATAAAAAGATTTCCTCTATTCGTGACTTATTACCTGTACTTGAAGCAGCCGCTAAATCGGGTCGTCCATTGTTAATTATCGCAGAAGATGTGGAAGGCGAAGCGTTAGCCACGTTAGTCGTTAACCATATGCGCGGTATTGTACGTGTTTGTGCCGTGAAAGCACCTGGTTTCGGTGATCGTCGTAAAGAAATGCTGCAAGACATCGCTGTCTTAACTAAAGGCCAGGTGATTTCTGAAGAACTCGGTTTGAAATTAGAATCCACCACATTAAAAGATTTGGGTTCGGCAAAACGTGTTCATATCACCAAAGACAATACCACCATTATTGACGGTGCGGGTGATAAGAAAGATATTCAAGATCGCATTCACCAAATCAAAGCACGTATCGAAGACACGAGCTCTGATTACGATCGTGAAAAACTGCAAGAACGTATGGCTAAACTGTCAGGCGGTGTAGCAGTGATCAAAGTCGGTGCGGCTTCTGAAATCGAAATGAAAGAAAAGAAAGCCCGTGTTGAAGATGCGTTACATGCAACACGTGCTGCCGTTGAAGAAGGGGTGGTTCCTGGTGGTGGCGTAGCACTCATTCGTGTTATGCAAACACTGAAGTCACTCAAAGGTGACAACGATACCCAAACCGTTGGCATCCAAATTATTTGCCGCGCATTGGAAGCTCCTTTACGCCAAATCACAACCAACGCTGGTTATGAAGCGTCTGTGATTGTGAACAAAGTCATCGAAGGTAAAGGTAACTATGGCTTCAATGCAGCCACAGGCGAATATGGCGATATGCTGGAAATGGGTATTTTGGATCCTACCAAAGTCACCCGTACTGCATTACAACAAGCTGCTTCCGTCGCTGGTATGATGATTACCACCGAATGCATGATTGCTGATCTGCCGAAGAAAGATGCTCCGGCAATGGGCGGTCATGGTGGAATGGGTGGCATGGGTGGCATGGAAGGAATGATGTAATCGTTCTTTGCTATCTTAAGCAGTAGAAGGGGATCTTAGGATCCCCTTTGCTTTTATCTGATCAATATCCCTCACATAATGTTGAAGACTCGCTAACTGCGGTTGGTCTTCTTTCTCTGAAAGGATAATGGAGATAACTTCTTGTGAAAAATCAGCAGGAAGCTTACTTTGCAACTTAAAGAAAACGTCGGCGTGAGCCGCCAGGCTAGCTTGCAGCCTCATACTATATTTTTGAACTAATTTGGGTGAGGGCATCAATGGTAATAGTGTCATCAATCCCTTTATTAATAGCATAGGATCAATATCAGACCCCCTCGAAAGTTCTTTGAAAAAATAATCTATCCATTTTATGCTCTGTTGTTCTGTGGCATACGGCAAAAGCAGCAACAGGTTACTGACAAGGTGCGTATCGAAAAAAAACCAGGCATATAATTTATCAAGATAAGATTGTATTAAAGAAGCATCTTTCTCTTCTACCGCCACTAGCAAAACAGCATAACATTCCAAATAAAGACTGTACCCAGCCCCATGTGGAGCAGCGTTAGCTATTTTTTCATCAACAATAGTTAGCCATGCTTTAATCGTTTGCTGAGAACGCAGTTGTTTACAAAGCATGACCATCATTCGTGCATGACGATGTTTTGTTAAATCCGCGGACTGAAGATCATTAAGGTAAGATACTGCCTTTTCCTCCGTAAAAAGTGATCCAAGTGTATAAAGTTTATGTAAATGGGGATCGTAAAAAAGAACATAAGCGTCTGCCATTTGCCCATTTGAAAAATAAAGTTGATCTATTATTTTATGTCTAAAACCGTCTTTTTTTACTTTAGCCAATAGATCCATCAACATGGGATATACTCTATGACCTAAGCTAAAATTAGATTTTTTAAAGAATTGTAAAAGATAGCTAACGGCTTCTTGAATAACCCTTTCCGATTCTAATTTACTTAGCACTACCTCTGCTAACGACCAATTTGAATCGTTAGGTCTTTCACCCCACTGCAACTGAGAATAAAAATCGGCCTTCAACCAATTAACACAATCAGTATCAGTGATCAATTTTCGCAGCCCTTTTGCTGCGTGAATAGACTCTCTCATGGTGCAATTATCTGACATTTCTTGCATCTCTGTTACCATCTTTTCAATAACCTCATCCGAGGTATAAGTGATTAATGTATTGATGAGATTAATTAACCCTGAAAAAAGTTGGCCATTCTTTATTGCAGATAATTGAGCCAGAAGAAATGATATCTTAAAAGGTTGCTTCCAAAAAGAATTTGACTTAGGCAATATTTTTAATAAAGCATGAATAAAATTAAAATAATTATTAAGATTATTCATAAAATACTCCGAACCTTTCACGAATACTTCATTATATTTCATCACAAGAGGAAAATAGTTTTTTGCTGCATAGTATTTTTCGAAAGGAGCTAAAACAAGCCAAGCCTGGTTTACTGAAATCGACATTCTAATTTCTTTAATGAAATCTTCAATATTATGGGCTTGTTCACAGACTTCATAAAGCGCATGATTATTCTCTGTTAGAGCAAGAATCGCTAATATAGAATTAACTAACTGTTTATCACACTGCCTATCAAGCAATTGCGCTGCAAATTCTTGGCGTAATGATTTTTCTGGATCTTTAGTTAATATTAGCAACAAAGCCGTTGCTAAGAGACGATTAATCGGCAGAATATCGTGAGATTGCCGATAAGCCTGTAATTGCTTGCGCCAAGAAGACAATAACATTTCATCATTTGGTTTTGTCAATAAAGCATGATGAATGTATAAATTAATAAGAATATTTTCTTGCTCCACGTCTTCTTTTTTGTCATACGCTTGTTTAAGCAATAACTGATAAGACAAACTCCGTTCGAAAGAAGCTGTTTTAGTAAATAATGACGGTGATGCTGGAATAAGATGGTTTTTTTTAATTTCATCCGGTAAAAAAAAGCGAACGTCCATTATTTTTCCTTATTTATTAATATAACCAACTCAAACCAATATAATAATTGCCCGCTATTTTAACCATTAAATACGACCCTTGCCAATTAAATTGATAGTATTTAAGATACTCTTAAAATACTATATAAAATAAGGAAAAACTTGAATGCGTGCCAATCAAATTAATTATTCACAACCAGAAGAAATATTTATCTCACTATATTGCCAAAGAATTGAAGAAAGATATAAAGCAGCATCGCCTCTTAAGCTGCCCAAGTCAGAATCAGCGGAAACCATGATTAAAAAAATTTGCCAATTAGCACGAGATAATAAAATAGAAAACTTACGGGAATTAATGCTTACCTGCGATGAGCGCTTGTTAAAATACTGGGCGGTGGAATTATTAGCACGAGCAGGCAACGAAAAAGCAGTCAACTTATTAATCAAGCAATTTGATGCGGACAAAAACTGCGCTACTCGAGGCTATGCCTGGGGAGGCCAATCGAGCATCTTAGCTTGCACTCGAACATCTCTAGAGCACAAACTGGAAGGCTTTGCACTAGGTAGGCATATAACAGAAGTTAACAGAATACTTGATAACGAGGAAGGTAACGAGCAATATTTGGTTATGGTTGCACTAGACGCTTATATTGAAGGTGGTCATGTTGAAAATTTACCCGATACATTCGAGTTAATCACGCTTACCACCCATCCGGAACTTAAGAGACAATTAGCCTACGCATTAAAGGAAAAAATTGAAACGCTCGATGTCAATGAGTTATTAACAAAAGCAGAAAAATTAGCCGCATTCATGGAAGAACATAAAACTGATGATGCACAAAGTATCACGATCGTAACTGATAGAAAATCATCACCTACCTTTTTTAAACAAGCGACGCTGGTCAATGCCACAAATACAAATGACAATAACAACGAGAAATCAATGGCCATTCCTGTTTATAGAAGCTGAGCTCGGCGTTTTAGTCTAAAAAATTGTCATTGCGAGCCCTGCGCTTTTTGCAGGGTCTTGACAATACGGCAATTTGCCGTATAATTATAGTAGCGAATAATCTGATAGGTGCACTATGCCCATCCCTACCACCAAACACAAACAAGAGTTCGAAAGACTTGAAGCAAGGATAAGTAACGAAAAAAAATCCTTTTTAAAGCACGCTGCAGATTTAGTGGGCCGCTCTTTAACTGATTTTGTTGTGAATTCAGCCTATGAAGCTGCAACACGCGTCATCAAGGAACAAGAGCAAATTAAGTTATCGATAGAAGATAGCAATACTTTCATTAGCGCATTACAAAATGCCCCTACACCTTCAAACGTATTAATAGCAGCCGCCAAAAAATACAAAAAGGAAATTATCTCTAAATGATGGCACAAGCTTCTTATGAAATAAGTAAATTAAATTCAGCTCACAACAAAAAAAGTTTTTTATCTGGATCTGCTCCTCTCGATAATTACCTAAAGCACCAAGCCAGTCAGGACATTAAGAAGAATGTCTCTGTCACCTACGCCCTGACTTCTATTAATTCAACGGAAGTAATTGGATATTACACATTATCAAGCATTAGTATAGATGCGAGTGAATTATCAAATGAATACATAAGAAAATTGCCTAGGTATCCAATGCTCCCTGCTATTTTAATAGGTAGACTAGCTGTTGATTCACATCACAAGGGTAAAAAAATTGGAGCACATCTATTAATTGACGCTCTCAAACGCAGTTTATTAATTAGCGATCAAATTGGAATTAATGCCGTTATTGTTGATGCGAAAGATGATCATGCTGCCAAATTTTATCGTCATTTTGGCTTTATAGAGTTTCCTTCGAATAAATTAAAGTTATTCTTACCAATCAATACGATTAAGGCTTTAAATTTGTAGGCATATTTACAACCCAAACATATCCCCAATAAAATTGATCACAAACGACACCGGCGGCCCCATCACGAAAGAAAGCACCCCTAGCATCAACAAAAGAACCAGAATGAAAAAACTATACGGCTCAATGAAACTATAGTGATAAGCCAAGCGAGGCGGGAGCAGACTGAGGAGAACACGTCCTCCATCTAATGGCGGCAAAGGAATAAGATTCAACACAGCTAATATCGCATTAATCATAATGCCGGCACTGCCCATGTAAACCAGTGGCACCCCCATCCAGCTATTGCCTCCATGGTCTACCGTTAAACCCAGCTTTGCGACAGCACCCCATCCAAACGCCATGATGAGATTAGCCACCGGTCCTGCCAGCGCCACAATAGCCATGTCACGGCGCGGATGACGCATGTTCCTCGCATCCACCGGCACCGGTTTCGCCCAGCCGAAAATGAAATTGCTGAGAATCAGCATCAAAAGAGGCAGGATAATCGTCCCCACTAAATCGACATGCTTAAGTGGATTGAGGCTAAGGCGGCCAGCCAGTTTGGCTGTCTTATCGCCAAAGAAAGAGGCTACCCACCCATGCGCGACCTCGTGCAAGGTAATCGCAAAGAGTATGGGAATGGCCCAAATGGTGATCTTTTGAATAATGGTTAGTTCCATAACTAATTAGTTTAGAGAAAACCCATTAAGAAATCGAGAAAACAGTGGTAGAGCTAGCGATTTTTTTCATTTCCCTTTAGGATGAGCAGTTACCAAAACGAGAATGAACAGGATTATCGTGTGACGTTAACCATTTACAAGGCGATCGCGGCACTTTTTATCTTTTTTATCAGTATTGTGACTGCTGCTTACCCATTGAAAAAGAAACATTCTCTCTCCCATACAGGCTCATTTATTTTGGGTGAAGCATTAGCCAGTGGCATCTTTCTAGGCGCTGCTTTTCTACACATGCTCCCCGATTCCATCCGCATGATCGGAGAAGTCGCCCCTACTCTCTCTTTCCCGCTTCCCGAAGCCGTCTGCGCGGGTGCTTTTCTCTTCATGCTATTTTTAGAACAACTCTCAGAAATAAACACCGCCTTGCGGTCGAAAAATTCTATACCTTATATTGTGGCGCTTATTCTGATCATCCACGCTCTCGTGGAAGGCGCCGCCCTCGGGATTGGGGAAACCTTCTCTGAAGCCTCGATGATTTTCATCGCGATTATCGCTCACAAAGGGTCCGAGAGTTTTGCCTTATCAGTCATGTTATTGCGACATAAGCTGCCTGTTCGATTAATCTGGCTAATGATTATTTTCTTCTCGTTTATGACACCTCTCGGGATTAGCTTTGGCACTGCCATCGATTTATTGGCACTCGCTGGAAACGGCAAACTGGTCGCCGCTTTGTTTGATGCGTTTGCAGCGGGGACGTTTTTTTACATCTCCACGCTGCATCATATTCGCTTTCACCACCATACAGAAGATAAACAAAGTCTGCAGGAGTTTGCCTGTTTAGTGCTCGGCTTAGTCGCCATGGGCATTGTTGCTCTGTGGAATTAAATGAGCCCTAATTCTTTCACAATATCCCGTTCCTTCCGCAATTCTTCTAAGGTAAGCTGGATTTTCTGCTGAGCAAACTCAT
The DNA here is from genome assembly GCA_004322325.1 of Gammaproteobacteria bacterium. Lineage (GTDB taxonomy): Bacteria > Pseudomonadota > Gammaproteobacteria > DSM-16500 > DSM-16500 > Aquicella. The sequence goes on from SCTP01000138.1 coordinate 8,064, forward strand.
TATTCGTCCAATCTGTGATCACCTTCAACTGACCACCTTCCGTTCGCGATGGGAAGGAGAAAATCAGTCCTTCATCAATCCCATACTCCCCTTGCGAGCAGCGTGCGACGGAGAAGGCTTCGCCTGGCGCCGTATCATGCGTCAGATGATAAACCGACATCAATGCCGCATTCGCCGCCGAGGCAGCTGAAGAAGCACCACGGGCTTTAATCACCGCTGCACCGCGTGTTTGGATCATGGGGATGAATTCACTTTGTAGCCAGTTCAAATCCGTGATCACGTCAGGAACCGGTTTGCCATTGATGTTGGCATGGTAAAAATCAGGATATTGCGTCGTCGAATGATTACCCCATATCACCATTTGGCTCACCGTCGAGACATCAACTCCCGCTTTAATCGCTAATTGGCTGCGTGCACGGAGCTCATCCAGCATCGTCATCGCATAAAAACGATCGCGTGGCACATCAGGGGCATGGTGCATGGCAATTAAGCAATTTGTATTACACGGGTTCCCCACGACTAATACACGCACATCACTCGCTGCATGATCGTTAATAGCTCGGCCTTGCGTCGTGAAAATCTTGCCATTAATGTTTAATAGATCCGAGCGCTCCATCCCTTCTTTACGCGGCACCGCCCCGACTAAAACCGCCCAGTTCACGTCTTTCATTGCGGTATTAATATCGGAGGTAATGCTGACCTTTTTTAGCAAGGGAAAAGCACAATCCTCTAATTCCATCGCCACTCCTTTTAAACTCGGCATGGCTGGCTCTAGCTCCAGCAGACTCAATTCCAACTCGGTATTCGGCCCCAACATTTGCCCGGACGCTATCCGAAAAATCAAGGCATACCCAATTTGTCCCGCCGCGCCTGTGACCGCCACTTTTACACGTTTCGCCATAATGGAACTCCTAATGCTATAATTGGCGGTTATTTTAACCATTGAAGATGGCCTATGCCAATTTTTACTGAACCTTTACCCCTTAGCCTTTACGTGCACCTGCCCTGGTGTGTCCGCAAGTGCCCTTATTGTGACTTTAATTCCCATGAAATGAAGCAAGGGTTACCCGAGACAGCGTATGTAAACACCTTACTTCAGGAGTTGGAACAGTATTTGCCACAAATTCAACATCGCCCCCTCGTTAGCATCTTTTTTGGCGGCGGCACGCCGAGTTTGTTTTCAGCACAAGCCATCGAGCAAATTCTGACGGGTGTGGCAAAGCGTATGATTTTTAGCCCCACCATCGAAATTACCTTGGAAGCCAATCCGGGTACAGCTGAACAAGCTCGGTTTCACGATTTTCGGCAGGCAGGTATTAATCGATTATCACTCGGCATTCAAAGCTTACAAGACGATAAGCTTAAAGCACTAGGCCGTATTCATAATACCGATACCGCTATCCAAGCCATCACGATGGCGCAAAAAGCGGGCTTTACCAATTTCAATATCGATCTGATGTACGGGCTGCCTCAGCAAACCATCGATGATGCCATCCATGATCTGGAGTTAGCGTTATCTTTCCAACCGACTCACCTCTCCTGGTATCAACTGACCATTGAGCCCAATACATTCTTCCATCATCAACCACCCGCCTTGCCCATTGATGATACGATTTGGGAAATGCAACAAGCAGGACAAACATTATTGCAACACATGGGCTTCACTCACTATGAAGTATCTGCTTATGCACAACCAGGCAAAACGTGTTTGCATAATCGCAACTATTGGGAGTTTGGTGATTACTTAGGAATCGGTGCGGGTGCACATAGTAAATTAACGGATGAGAAAACAGGAAGCGTCACACGATTTGCACAAGTAAAACATCCGACGACTTATTTGGATTCAACAAAACGATTACCACTCACGTCAAAAATATTAGCGGAAGAAGATTTAGTTTTTGAATTCATGCTCAACGCATTGCGTTTAACACGCGGCGTACCTGCTCTGTTATTCACGCAACGAACCGGTTTATCGTTGGCACGCGTTGAGAAATTGCTCGCTCAAGCCAAGCATCGCGGCCTCCTTTTGCCTGACCCCACCCACTTCCGCCCCTCCGAACGCGGCAGGCGGTTTTTGAATGATTTAGTGGGAATATTCCTTCACTCCTAAAAATATTTTTTTATCTCCAGCCAAATCAAGCGTTTAAACACCCCCCTCCACAGGCAAAATCGCTTGCCATCACCTATAGTTAATATATCTCCAAAAAACGTAAAAAAATAAACATCAAATGAAATTTATAACGTTAAAAAAACAATTACAAAGGGGTGGTAATTTTAGTTGGATTGGTTGGAAAAGAATTTTTTCATTCAGCTTAATTGCCTCCGCCTTTAGTGCATACGCTAACCCCGTTGTGGATCATGTTGCAGCGGGCGATGTCTCCGTTGAACAAAATTCAAATTCCACTGTGATCAATCAAACCAGTCAGAAAGCCATTATCAATTGGCAAAGTTTTAATATCGCACAACCAGAATCAACCCATTTCCAACAACCAGCGGGCGGAATAACGCTCAACCGTATCAGTCCTTCACAAGGTCCTTCTTCTATTTACGGACGACTGACAGCAACGGGGCAAATTATTTTAATGAATCCCGCTGGTATTTTTTTTGGTCCTACAGCTTATGTGAATGTCGGTGGTATGATTGCTACTACCGGTAATATGACTGATCATGATTTCATGAATGGCAATTACCATTTCTCATTCGTCTCTCCTTATTCAGGTGCCTCCATTATTAACGAAGGTCAACTCATCGCTGCTGATCATGGTCTCATCGCACTCGTTGGTCCCAATGTGATTAACCATGGATTGATTCAAGCCAACTTAGGTCAAGTGGTCTTGGCGTCAGGCAACGCCTTCACCATCGACTTTACTGGCGATCAATTGGTTAACTTTTCGATTGATGAGAAAGCCTCGGGCTCTCAAACCGGTATCACCCATACCGGCACCATCATGGCAAATGGCGGCAAGGTGTTAGTCACCGCACAATCAGCACAAGCGGTATTAGATAATGTCATCAATATAGAAGGGGTGGTACAAGCACGTTCTGTGGGTGTTAGAAATGGGGAAATTATTTTATCAGGCGATACGAATAGGGGTGTCGTGAGAGTGGCGGCAAAGATAGATGCTTCTGGTAAAGGGGCGGGTCAACGAGGGGGTCGGGTTCAAATCACGGGGCATAATATTCTGATTGATTCCCAAGCGACGGTAGATGTCAGCGGGGAAACTGGTGGTGGTGACTTATATATAGGTGGCAACGCGCACGGTATCGGTCCTTTACCGCACGCCAATGCGGTGGTCATGGCGCCTAATGCCCAGTTGATCGCCGATGCTATCACCACGGGCAATGGAGGCAATATCGTACTCTGGTCAGATAATGTAACGAAAGCGTATGGTTTAATTAGTGCGCGCGGCGGTATCCTTAGTGGAGACGGTGGGTGGGTTGAAACCTCTAGTTATCATTACTTAGACGTAAACGGTGTCTTCGTCGATACTCGCGCTCCTAATGGATTGATGGGGACATGGCTGCTAGACCCTTCTAATATCTATATTGCATTAAACCAGGCTAATGCCACGGCCGCGGGGATGACGGGAACGGATACGAGTGCTAATACCGGCTCGGGAAGTAATCCAGTTACCTTTCAAGCATCAGGTGCGATTCAAGATTCTCTTCTTACCACCAGCAGCTTAACCACTTCACTCGCTACGAGTAATGTCAGTGTCACCACCACCAATGCCAGTGGAACAGGCATAGGAAATATCACCGTGGTTGACCCTATCACGTGGTCAAGCACTAATTCACTTACCTTAACAGCCGCCAACAATATCATCATTAATGCAGCTATTACCGCTACGAATGGCAGTTTAAATTTAAGCGCCGTCAATGCAGCAAACAGCATCACAACAGGCGCATCCGGCACGATTAATGTCAAGAACTTCAATCTCACGCAAGGCCGATGGACACAAATCAGTGCTTCCTTACCAAGCTTTACTGTCAGCAGTAATTTCCAAATCAATTCCGGCACCATGCCTTCTACTGTGGCTACCTTTATTCGTGCTATTGCCGGCGATGGTAGTAGCGGGTCGCCTTATCAACTCGTCGATGTGTATGGCTTGCAAGGGGTGGGCTCAACGTCAACCACGTTGGGGAATAGTTTCAAATTAGCGAATAACATTGATGCGAGCACCACTTCTAACTGGAATAGCGGCAAAGGATTTGTGCCGATTGGCAGCGGTACGAATTATTCGGGTACGTTTAATGGCCAAAACTTTACGATCACTAATCTGTTTATTAGCCTGCCGAGCGCTGGCCGCGATGCAGGGATGTTTGGTGGTACGACGGGTGCCACGATTTCTAATCTCGGACTTATCACCCCCTCCGTGACCGGCTCTTCCACCAATAGTTTTTCTACCGGTATTTTGATTGGCGCAGGATCAGCCACGCTTTCGAATGTATTTATCTACAATGGCACCATCACAGCCGGTGGCGGCAGCTTGGGCGGTATGGTGGGTAACTTTGTTGGTAACATTAGCCAATCCTTTATCACCGGTGCAGTCACTTCGACAGGAACTGGCGTTAACGTCGGGGGATTTGCAGGCGTCATTAGCGGTGCTTTTACCCTGCAAAATTCATACGCCAATGTCGCTGTCAGCTCTCCCAGCGCCACCCGCACCGGCGGTTTAGTGGGTAATAACAGTGGCTCTACTATCACCACTTCTTACAGTATGGGTAACGTCTCAGGCGGCGCCATCTCAGGTGGATTGGTAGGGATAAATTCAGGCACCGTCAGTAATAGTTTTTGGGATACAGCCACCTCTGGAAAAAGTGCTGGTGTGAGCAGTAATACCGGAACAGTTACCAATGTCACAGGCGGTTGCTTCACCGGTAGTAGTTGCGCTAATGGCGGCACCGCTAACTTAAGCTCGCAAACTACTTATTCTTCCGCTCCTTATAACTGGAACTTCAGTACTGTTTGGAGCATTCTGGGTTCTCAATCTTATCCTTATTTACAAAATGTGTATTACTCTTCTGCTTCGTCCCCACGCGCTATTGTCGGCAGCACCTCTGCAGCAGCTAATACGACAATCAAATTAGCTGCCAATGGTTCTGTTTTAGATAACGTGAGAACAGGTGCGAATGGTTCCTTCTATTTCTTAGAACCCAATAACACGGTAGCTGATAATTCAAATTTATTAATCTATATCACTGGTGGTTCGACTTTTGGTAATGCGATTGTGATTGCCCCCAGCAGTGGTGGCAGCGTATCAGGTACGACCGGTTTAACGATTACAAACAATACCGTTGCCCTGGGTAACAGTGCGACTAGCACATTGAGTAATAGCATTCTGAATACAGCAAAAGGCAGTATCAGTGATAGCAATATTTTATATAGTGTCTCGGGTGGCAACCTTACTCTCACTGGTAGTAACAGCCTGACGACCACGGCCACTACCACTTATGACTTAGATGGCAATATCAGCAGCAGCGGCGGCAGCCTCACGTTCAATGGCCCTATTAATATGACAAATGATTCCACCTTAAGTACAACCAGCTCTGGTGTTATCACGCTTGCAGCCGCTCTCACCGGAAACTCCCATAACCTCACCGTGAGCTCACCTTCAGCCGGTAGCACCATTTCGGGCGCAATGAGTGGCTTAAATAATTTTACGAGTTCGGGAGCTGGCACGCTGACCTTATCTAACACCAATAGCTATAGCGGTGCAACGAGTGTTACAGCCGGTACGTTAAGCGTCACCCTGGCGGGTGGCATTGATCCTAGCTCTACTATTTCTATTTCACCTGGCGCTACTTTGACACTAGGTTTTAGTAATGCGACATGGGGAAATGCCATTAACTTAAATGGCAGTCTCGTTTTTAATGGCACGGGCAATACACTCACCAATACGCTGACATTAGGTAACAGTACCACCATCAACACCGGCGGTACGCTGGCTATCAGCGGCGCTATCGGGGGAACGGGCAGCCTCACTAAAACGGGATCGAGCAGTCTTACCTTATCAGGGACCAATACTTATAGCGGTGCCACCACCATCAGCGCCGGCACCCTTAATCTTAATACGGCAAGTAGCTTAGGCAACACCGCGTCTACCACCATTGCAACAAGCAGTGTGCTCAATATTGGATTTTCAAATGGCACCTTGGCGAATAGCAATCCTATTACCCTCAATGGCACGGGTAGCGGTAGCGGGGTTTTAACGTTTACGGGTTCGAATGTTATTTTAAATAATAATATTACGCTCGGCAGCAATGTCACGATTGGTGGGACAGGAACAGCCACCTTAAACGGCATTATCAGTGGTGCTTTTAACTTTACGAAAGCCAGCACCAATCTACTGACATTAGGAGGTGCCAATACTTATAGCGGCACCACGAGTGTGAACGCAGGCACACTCAGCATTGCTGGAACAGGTGGATTAGGCAATACCAGCTCTACGAATGTGGCATTGGATGCTGTGCTCGATTTTAGCTTTTCAAATGGGACAGCAGGCAACACGAATACGATTACACTGAATGGCGGCACAAACAGCGCATTAACATTTAGTGGTACGAATGCAACCGCAAACAATAACATTACCTTAGCAGCCATCACTAGAATAGGTGGCACAGGATCGGGCACATTAGGTGGCGCCATCAGTGGCGCCTTTAACTTAACCAAAGCCGATAGTGGCAGCATCACACTTTCTGGCAGCAATACGTATAGCGGCTCAACATTTATAACAGGCGGAACACTTAGCCTAGGTGCAGCAGGGGCCGTCAATAATACGAGCTTCTTTACCATCTCTCCGGGTGCAATCCTGGATATAGGATTTTCCAATGCGACATTGACCAACACGAATGCGATTACGATGCAAGGAACATTAGCCTTTAGCGGCACGAATGCAGTCGTAAATAATCCTATTTCATTAAGCGGTAGCGGCTCGATTGGTGGCTCAGGATCAGGCACCCTAGGAGGAGTAATAAGCTCTGGTGCGCTCATTAAAACAGGTACTGGCACCATCACCCTTTCTGCTTCAAATACTTATTCAGGTGGCACCACCATTAATGGCGGCATATTAAGTCTCACGAATATTAATGCGTTGAGCAACAATACCGTTGCTAATACCACTGTTGCATCAGGTGGAACACTTGATATTGCTTTTTCTAATGCTACTTTATTCAAACTGGGCTCCCCCTCGATCATACTCAATGGCACAGGGGCGAGTAACAATGGTGCATTAACATTTAGTGGCACCAATGCAGTCGTCTCTTATCTCATTAATTTAGGCAGCGATGCCGCTATTGGCGGTACAGGATCGGGCACCTTATCGAGCGCCATCAGTGGCAGCTTTAGTTTAACGAAAACAGGATCTGGCACGATTTCGTTAGGGAATACCATAGAGACATATACAGGCAGCACGTTTATTAATGCGGGTACGTTAAAGATCCTTTCGAATAATAATACTATCCCTTCTACGAGTGATATCACTATTGCATCAGGCGCTACATTTGATCTTAATAATCATAGTCAAAACGTAAGCTCCATTGCCGGCGCTGGCAATATCACCTTGGGCAACGCCACGCTTACCACTAGCGGTAATCCTTCCACAACGTTTAGCGGTGTCATTAGCGGCACAGGTAATGTGGTAAAAGGTGGAACCGGCACATTGATTTTATCAGGCAGCAATACCTATTCAGGCACCACCACGGTCAACGGCGGGACATTGAGTTTGAGCAGTGCAAGTGCCATCAATAATACTTCTTCTATGAGTGTTGCATCAGGTTCCACACTTGATCTTGCTTTCTCAAGTGGCACATTAGGAACAACCAATACCATCACGCTAAATGGAGACGGTGTCGGCAACAATGGGGCATTAACTTACACGGGAACGAACAATATACTCAGCAATAATATTACCTTAGGCAGTAACACCACTTTAGGCGGCGTGGGATCAGTGGCATTAAACGGCATTATTAGCGGTGGTTTTAGCCTCACCACCCTAGGAAGCGGCACGATCACGTTGGCCGGAGCAAATACTTATAGCGGAGGTACGACGTTAACAGCAGGTACATTAGTGCTAGGTGCAGGTAATAGTGCGGGTACGGGTACGCTCACTTTTAATGGCGGTACATTAGCGGCTAATAGCACTATCACGGTGAATAATGCGCTGGCATTAAATGCCAGCTCAAGTATTGGTGGAACGAACAGCCTCACACTGGGAGGCAATGGCACATTAAGCAGCGGTACTTTAACCGTAAGCAACACGGCGACCACAACATTAAGCGGCATATTAAGTGGTACGGGAAATATTTCTCAATCAGCCGGCACATTAATACTTTCTAGAACGAATACTTATTCGGGTTCGACGACGTTAACTGGCGGCACGTTACAAGCGAATAATGCTACGAATCCATTGGGTACAGGGACATTCAATTTAAACGGCGGAACATTCCAAGCGATTAATCAAGCAACCACCTTAGGCAATAGTAGCTTTACAGTGGCAAACTCGCCGACGATTAGCGGCTCGCAAAATATTACCTTTAGCAATAGCGGAAGTTTGGGAGGAGGTAGCACATTAACGATTACGAATTCAGGTATCACCACGTTCAATGGCATTTCTGGTTCAGGGGGTATCACGCTTAATAATGCGACATTACAAATCGCAAGTGATCCCGTGAATCCATTAGGGACAGGTATCTTAACATTCAATGGCGGTACCTTGCTCGCTTCTGTTCCTGTTATCACTAATCCGTTAGTAAATACGTTCATTATTGGCAGTAATAACACAGGGACAATTAGTGGGAGTAATAGCATCACGTTAAGTGGCAGTGGTTTATTTGGTGATAGTAATAGTGTGCTTAATATTACAAATACAGCAGGCACCATTACATTCAGTAATGTATTAAGCGGGAGTGGTTCTATTACGCAAAATGGAAGTGGTGGCACGCTCGCTTTATCTGTTGCTAATACTTACACAGGTAATACGACTGTCACCGCTGGCACTTTAACACTTGGGAATAATGCGGCGATTGGAACAGGCACGTTGATCTTCAATGGAGGCACAGTCACATCAAATAGCAGCATTGCAATCAATAATGCTTTCACGGTTGCTGCTAATTCCATATTAGGGGGCAGTAATAATCTTACGCTGAGTGGCAATGGTGCATTAAATAGCGGTGCTACTTTAACTGTTAGTAATTC
>SCTP01000139.1 GCA_004322325.1 Gammaproteobacteria bacterium
TGTCTTCGGCCCTTTAACCGATTGGACCTCGCCCCCCTTCGAACCACACATCCGCGATGGCTATTTATACGGCCGTGGCGCCTCTGACATGAAAGGCGCTCTCGCCGCCATGATCATCGCCGCCAAACAGTTTGTGAAAGAAAACCCTCACTTCCCAGGCTCCCTCGGCTTCCTCATCACCAGCGATGAAGAAGCCCACGCCATCAATGGCACACGCAAAGTCATCGACGTCTTAGAAAAACGCGGTGAAAAAATCGATTATTGCATCATCGGCGAACCCAGCAGTGATACGTTCATCGGCGATCAAGTTCGCATCGGCCGGCGTGGCTCCTTGCACGGTCAACTGACCCTCCACGGCAAACAAGGCCATGTCGCCCATCCACATCTCGCTAAAAACCCTATCCATCTCTGCTTACCCGCCCTGCACGAATTCGTTCAAACCGAATGGGACAAAGGCAACGACGACTTTCCCGCCACTACCCTCCAAATCACCAATATTCATGGCGGTACCGGTCCCACTAATGTCATCCCTGGCCACCTCGATATCATCTTCAATTTCCGCTTCTCTACCGCCGTCACTATCCCTGAGCTGCAAAAACGCACCGAAGCGATTCTCCACAAACATGGCTTAACCTACGATCTCAAATGGGAAATCGGCGGCGAACCGTTCCTCACACAAAAAGGCATGCTGATCACCGCCACGCAACTCGCTATCAAAGACATCACCGGCCTCGACGTCAAACTCTCCACTGGCGGCGGCACCTCCGATGGACGCTTTATCGCCCCCACGGGTGCCAAAGTCATTGAGCTAGGGGTTTCGCATGCCACCGCGCATCAAATCGATGAATGCGTACGGGTGGAAGATTTAAAAACATTAGTGACAATTTATGATAAGTTATTAAAAATTTTACTACATCAGACCTAATCAGCATTGCACTCTCTTGCATTCTAGTTTAACCTTACGCGCAGTCTTGAATGGAGAGATGTCCGAGCGGCTTAAGGAGCACGCCTGGAAAGCGTGTATACGTTTAACGACGTATCGAGGGTTCGAATCCCTCTCTCTCCGAATACAAAACTGATAGTAGCGAGTATTGGTCGCTTCGCGACGATAAGCTGTGAACCCCGCCAGGTCCGGAAGGAAGCAACGGTAACAGCCGACGCGGGCGCCGAAGAAGGGCTGGTGCTCGCTACTATAAGTTTTGACCGATTCAAGATAGACTTCACTTAACTATTAAGGTGAATCTAATCTATGAGCTATCAAGTATTAGCCCGCAAATGGCGACCCCGCCGCTTCAAAGATATGGTAGGACAAGAACCTATCTTACGCATGCTATCCAATGCCCTCGAACAAAAACGTCTTCATCATGCTTATTTATTAACCGGTACGCGCGGTGTAGGTAAAACAACGCTAGGCCGCATTTTGGCCAAATGCTTAAACTGTGAAACTGGCCCAACGCCAGATCCATGCGGTCAATGTCATGCGTGCCAAGCGATTGATGTCGGTCAATTTTTGGATTTATTCGAAGTCGATGCCGCTTCTCGTACTAAAGTCGAAGATACACGTGAGTTACTGGATAATGTGCTCTATCCGCCAACACAAGGCCGTTATAAAGTTTATTTAATCGACGAAGTTCACATGCTTTCTAATCATAGTTTCAATGCCTTGCTTAAAACATTGGAAGAACCACCTGAGCATGTCAAATTTATTCTAGCAACGACCGATCCTAAACGATTGCCTATTACTATTCTGTCCCGTTGTTTGCAGTTTCATTTAAAACGTATTACCCCCGAACAAATCGCCAAACATTTACAGCATATATGCCAGGCAGAAACGATTACGCATGATCTTCCCGCCTTAGATAAATTAGCCAAAGCAGCGGATGGTAGTATGCGTGATGCGCTCAGTTTGTTAGACCAAGCCATTGCCTATGGGCATAGCGCGGTTAATCAGCATGACGTCTGCGGCATGTTAGGCAGCATGGCGCAAGATGAATTGCTGCCGTTGCTGGAAGCGCTTGCTGCGCAAGATGGTAAGCAATTGTTAGAGAAGGTAGCGCATTTAGCAGAGCTTGCGCCTGACTTTCATCAAGCGTTGGAAGAATTGATTAGTCTCTTTCATCAAATCGCCATCGCGCAAGTCGTGCCCCAGGCAGTGAAACAAGAAGAAGCCATTATGTCACTTGCCAAATGTTTTGCGCCGGAAGATGTACAGCTTTATTATCAAATTGCTCTCCTCGGCCGACGCGATTTAGCCATCACACCCAGCCCGCAACAAGGCTTTGAAATGACCATGCTGAGAATGTTGGCATTTAAACCCACTAACCCGTCAGTGCGAGGAACAGAGCAACGCAGCAATCTCCCTCCTCCTCCACCAGCACCAACAACGCCGGCACCTCAAGCAGCAGCCTCTCCTTCCATCCCAGATTGGCGCTCTTTACTCCCCAAATTAGGCTTAACCGGCATGGCACACGCGCTCGCATCCAATTGCATTTTAGAACAAATCGCCGGCAATAAAGTCATTCTCTCCCTATCCAACACCCATCAACCCATGCTGAATCAAAAATTAAAAGACCGTCTCGCCGAAGCCTTAAGCCGTCAATTACAACAACCGATTCAACTTGAAATTAACGTCACCTCTTCCGACTTAATGACGCCCGTCAAACAACATCAACAAGAACAAGAACAACGCCTAGCTCAAGCAACGCGCACGATGATGGAAGATCCACAGGTGAAAAAATTAATCGATATGTACGATGGCACACTTGAGATTTCCTTTGTCAGCTAGATTTATGGGGCGAGGATCTATAAAATGCAAGCAAGATTATTTTTTACTTATGGGGAATAAGGCAAATGTCAACCAAACCAACCAACGAAAAACTCGGTCTTAACGACATCATGAAACGGGCGCAAGAAATGCAGAAAAAGCTGCAAGATATTCAAAAACAAGTGGCTGAAATGGAAGTGATTGGCCAATCTGGCGGCGGTGCAGTCAAAATTGTGATGACCGGTCAGCATTATGCGAAGAAAGTGACGTTGGATCCGAATGTGTTAAAAGAAGATAAATCCATCATCGAAGACTTAATTGCAGCTGCTATCAATGATGCAACGGATAAAATCGAGCGTAATTTGCGCGATAAAATGGGTAGCTTAACAGGTATTAAATTACCAGAAGGCTTTAGCGAAGATACAACTCGGTAATCATCATGCGCTTTAGTCCTTTATTGGAGCAATTGATTGAAGCATTTCGTTGTTTGCCAGGCGTTGGGCCGAAAACCGCTCAACGCATGGCTTTACAGCTGCTAACGCGCGGTCGTGATAATGGTAAGCGTTTAGCGAAAACATTGCATGAAGCGATGGATTGCATTACCCATTGCCAGTCGTGTCGTATTTTCAGTGAAACAGCCTTATGTGAGATATGCGCTTCGCCGCATCGGGATGGGGCGTTGTTATGTATTGTCGAAAATCCCATTGATGTGACCGTGATCGAGCAGATGACTCATTTTCGAGGAAAATATTTTGTGTTGCTGGGGCATTTATCACCGTTAGATGGCATTGGGCCAGACGAGATTGGTATTGCGCAATTGCAAACTCACTTTGCTAATGGGCAGATCAAAGAAGTGATTTTGGCAACGAACCCGACAGTGGAAGGAGAAGCCACCGCGCATTATATTTCAGAGTTGGCTAAGCAGCATGCCTTGAAAGTAACGCGCATTGCACGTGGTATTTCCATTGGTGGTGAAATCGAATACGCCGGGCCTGATACGCTAGCACATGCGTTTGCGGGTAGAGAGACGATTTGATGCAAGCAATCATTGTCTTCTTATTTACTTTACTTTTCTCACTCACCTCCTATGCCGATCAACTTATCATCGAACCAGATATGGGCCGCGAACCGCTCGTTCAGGCTATTCAACATGCTCATTACTCCATAAAATTAGTGATGTATGGATTTACCGACCGCCAATTATTAGAGTCACTTTTAGAGCAAAAAGCAAAAGGTCGAACGGTAGCCATTCTATTAGAACAAACTCCCTATAAAGCGGAAGATGAAAATATTAAAACGATTGAAACTTTGAAAGAGCATCACATTAACTGGCAAGGCAGTATTCCACCGCTTAAATTAATCCATCAAAAAACGTTGCTTATTGACGATCAAGAAGCCATCGTCATGACACTTAATTTTACTCATTCCGCCTTTAAAAACGATCGTAACTTTGCTCTTATTATTGATGATCCTAAACGGGTGAAAGAAATTGACGATACATTTTCTGCTGACTGGAATCATCACGCTATTCATCACACTTCTTCCGATGTGATTTGGAGTCCGGATAATAGCCGTGCGCAATTAATGAAATTAATTTCTCAAGCTCACGACACTATCGATATCTACGCGCAAGATTTGAATGATTACCGCATTATCGGCAGCTTAGCAAAAGCAGCGCGAAAAGGGGTAAACGTGAAAATTATCACTTCTGCGAATTTACGAGCAGGGAAACTCAATTATCTGACTCGTGCGGGGGTAAAGATTCATCGTAATGAGCAGCATTATATTCACGCTAAAGTGTTTATTATCGATCAACAAAAAGCTGTTGTGGGTTCCATCAACCTCACATCAGCTTCGTTAGATGATAATCGTGAGCTTTCTGTCGTGACAGAAGATACGAACGTTATAAAACAACTTTTGACGGTGTTTGATAAGGACTGGACATCATAAAAAAACAGGAAGAGAAACCATACTCTTCCTGTCTGATTTTACCTGATTTTACATGGATATGAATTTATTATAACGCTCTTCTTCCTCTACCGGTTCAGATTCTAGCGTAACAACAGAAGCCGTTATTTTTGCTGGCGGAGCAATAGAAACTTCAAGTGGCTGCGGCTCAAGTGGTGGCACAAGGTTTGACTTATCAAAAGTAGTCACATTTTGTAATACAGTCTGGTAAAGACGTCGGTGTATTTGCAGAGATAACATATGCTTTTGGAATCGATGATATTTACCTAAAGCCAACAAGCGACTAGTTTTATCAACTAAATTATCATCAGTCATACCCACTATATGTGGAATACTTGTACATAAGTAACTTCTATCTGCTTGAGTAAGTCTATTTAAAAAAGGAGTCAAACTCAAAGCATAGCCTAAATAACTTTTTTCGGGATTAATATATTCATTCCCTCTGATATGCTCATCAAGAGAAAAAAGTGCTCCCGCAAAAATTAAATAATCTTCTTGCGATGATGAATAAGCATTTAAGTCTTCGATTAGTTTATCAATTTCTTTTGTTTGTTCATGACGCTGAGGTGGTAATTTGCTGATATCCTTTTCTGCACCATGATTTTTTAAAAGTTGACGCTTCGTCTCTTGATATCTTTTAAGCATTTCACTGAAAGATGGAAATTTGAAAGCTAGCATTGAATACTCTCCTTTGTAAGTAAAAATTCCCAGAAACCATTCTAGGGATGAATTCTTAAGAAAGTATTAAGCAGATTCATATCAATGTAACCGCGACCGAAAAGTCTTAGTAATAGAAGTCGGCGCACTTAAAATAAATTTCGGGATTTCTACGATAAAATGCTCATCCTCTAAATTTTGCATTTCATAATAACCTTCCATCGTCCCTTGCGGCACAGCTAATTGGCAATAACTCACATAATGAAATGGTTTATTCGGTTTGATCAGCGGCTGTAACCCAACGACCCCAACCCCTTGTATTTCTTCAATCTTACCCGACATATCAATAATACGCCAAAAACGATTCAGCAATTGCACAATCTCAGGACTTTGATTAGTAATCGAGACTTCATAAGACCAAACAAATTTATGATTATCTGGATCTGATTGCGCCGCTACATAACTGGGTGATGCTTTTACAATAATTTGATCATTCTTTTTTATGCTCATGAAGTCGTTACCTTTTTAATTGCCTCTAGCAATTTTTGATGAATCCCACCAAACCCAGAATTACTCATTACCACAACATGATCCCCCGCGTGCAACAAAGGAACCAGATTTTTAACCAACACATCAATATCATCATAAAGAATAGTAGGTTGCTTAAATTGAGCCAAAAGCGCCTTCAATCCCCAATCTGCTTCCGTACTTTTGCACACCACCATGTCCGCATCACTGAGCGCCGCTTGCATCTGCTCTTTATGCACACCCGTACGCATCGTGTACGAGCCAAACTCTAACACAGCAATCATCCGCGTTTTGTCACCAATCTTAGCACGTAATCCCGCTAAAGTGGTGGCAATGGCAGTAGGATGATGAGCAAAATCATCGTAAACGACGATCTCATTCACCTTCCCCTTCACTTCAAGACGACGTTTGACATTCTTAAAAGTCGATAAAGCCTGAATTGCCACCGCTACCGGCACATTCACATGATGCGCTGCTGCGATCGCTGCCAGAGCATTATCCACATTATGCTGCCCCAGCAAATCCCAATGCACTTCTCCCACCAACTGTTGCTGATGCAAGACTGTAAAAGCACTGCCATCGCTCTTCAGCAACTGCGCTTGCCATTCACCCTGTGAACCAAACGTCGTCTCCGGCGTCCAACAACCCATCTTCAACACTTCTTCAAGATGCTTTTCCTGAGCATGACGAACAATCAGTCCATTACCAGGAACCGTGCGGATTAAATAATGAAATTGCTGTTTAATCGCCTCTAAATGGGGAAAAATATCCGCATGATCATATTCCAGATTATTTAAGATGAGCGTCTTCGGATGATAGTGCACAAACTTCGAGCGCTTATCAAAAAAAGCACTGTCATATTCATCCGCCTCAATCACGAAATAAGGCTGCTCCCCCAGCTGCGCCGATACACCAAAATTCTCTGGCACACCACCAATCAAAAATCCAGGCGCCAAACCTGCCTCTGCTAATATCCACGCTAATAAGCTGCTCGTCGTCGTCTTACCATGCGTGCCCGCCACACCCAGCACCCAACGATGCTTCAGCACATTTTCCGCCAACCACTGCGGGCCAGACAGATAAGGGATACCTTGCGCCAAAACATATTCCATCGCCGGATTACCGCGTTTAATCACATTGCCCACGATCACACAATCCACCGTCGGATCAATATGCGCAGGATCATAGCCTTCTAGCAGCTTAATTTCCTGCTGTCGTAGCTGTGTGCTCATAGGTGGATAGACGTTGGCATCTGAACCCGTGACATCATGACCGCTTTGCTTTGCCAAGATGGCAACGCCGCTCATGAACGTTCCACAAACTCCCAAAATATGTAAGCGCATGCCGATTACCCCAATTTATCAAGTATGCTATTATTATCGAAATTGTTTAATCCCGCAAAGGTAATGCAGGATGGAGAACCAGGATTTATTTGATATCATTTTAGACGGTGCCGTACTACTGGATAAAGCCGGTCGGATTATAAATTGGAACAGCGGTGCCAATACATTATTTGGCTATTCCAAAAAAGAGGTATTGGGACGCTCGATCAACCTGATTTATGATCGCAATTATCCTTTCCCTAAATTGATACAAGAAACACATGCCCATCAAAAAAAATGGCAAGAAGATACTATTTTTATCCGTAAAAATGGTATTAAAGGCCATTGTAAGTCATCGCTTTATCCTTTGCCTGTGCAAGATCAAAACAAAATTGTCGCTGTTCTTATCCATCAAAATACTTCTGCTCACGATGACCTGACACAGCAATTTCACCATCTGCTCAGAGGATTTTGGAATGCTAATAGTCTATTAATTGATACTTTAAATACATTGGAACAAACCGAGAAGAAATTGCGTGAAAGTGAATTACGCTTTCACCTCCTGGCTGAAAACGCTACCGACGTGATTTCTCGGCATACCTCTGATGGCACTTATTTATACGTCTCGCCTGCCTCTAAAACCTCCATGGGGTATGGCCCTGATGATTTAATCGGCAAGAATATTCACAAATTTATTCATCATGATGATCAGTCAAAAATCAAAAAAGCGTTCACGCGGCGGCGTGAGCAACCAAATAATAAACCGATTATTTATCGTCTTAAACGCAAAGAAGGTGAATTTCGCTGGTTTGAAAGCAATATACGCTTAATTATTGATGAACAAACACGCATTATTAATGAAATTCAATTAGCTTCTCGCGATATTACCGATCGCGTGCTGGATAAAAAAGCACGTTTACGCGGCCAACAATTAGCCCATGTTTTTCGCTTAAGTACCATGGAAGAAATGGCCTCGGGTATCGCCCATGAAATCAGCCAGCCGCTAGCAGCCGTTGTGAATTACACACGTGGCTGCATTCGACATTTAGGCAATAGCTCCCATGATCGCGACCAACTGCGCGATATCATGGAAAAAGCAGCGATTCAAGCAGAGCGCGCTGGGGAAATTGTGCAGCGGTTAAAAAACTTTTTCTGTAAAGGTCAATTGGTTAAAACGGCTTGCAAAGTCAATAACGTCGTGCGTGAAACGGTTAGCTTAATCAAAAATGAATTAACCCTCTCAAAAACAAAAGTCGATTTTGCTTTTGATAAAAATTTGCCTTTTATTTTTATCGATAAAATTCAAATTCAGCAAGTATTATTGAATCTAATTCAAAATGCCATTGAAGCCATGCAAGAAAACCATGTGAAAGAGAAACGCGTTCATATCCACACCAAAACCATTCCCTCCGATATCATCGAAATCACCATTTCTGATACAGGCCCAGGTTTTCCTAAGGAAATTATTCATAAAGCCTTCACCCCTTTCTTTACTACCAAAGCCCATGGTCGCGGGATGGGGTTGGCTATTTGCCGCTCAATTATCGAAGCCCACGGTGGGCAATTTACCATCAACCCGAATGCCAACAGCAACGGTTGGATACGATTTACTTTACCTATTTCTATTTGAAAGGAGCTCATTGCATGTCAACATTAGATCCCATTGTTTATATCATCGATGACGACCAAGCCATGGTCGAGTCACTCTCGTGGATGATTGAATCGGTGGGTTTAAAAGTCAAAACATTTGTCCGCGCCCAAGATTTCCTCGATGCCTACGATCCGCAGCAACATGGCTGTTTGCTGCTGGATGTCCGTATGCCGGGTTTAAGCGGCCCTGAGCTGCAAACCAAGTTAAATGAGCAAGGCTTGCCCACCTTACCGATTATTTTTATTAGTGGTCATGGCGATGTCCCGCTTGCCGTGCGGGTAATGAAAGCCGGTGCGGTCGATTTTTTGACCAAGCCATTTAATGATCAAGTCTTACTGGAAAGTATCAACAAAGCATTGCGCATGGATAAATCGAGCCGGGAAAAACGCCAAGAAAGCGCGCAAGCGAAAGCCAAGTTCGCTCTCCTCTCGCCGCGTGAAATTCAAGTCTTGCAAGGCATTGTGGCGGGTAAGCCGAATAAAGTGGTCTCGGCAGAATTGCGTATCTCCTTAAAGACAGTGGAAGCCCATCGCGCCTCCGTGATGAAGAAAATGGGTGTGCGGTCCGTTCCAGAACTGGTCAAACTGGTTTTAACCAATACGATCGAAGAAAAAGTTGCTGTTGAGGAAGAATAAGACATATTAGTGGAATAAGGATATATCGCGGTCAACTAAGCACTTTCCTGATGGTAGTAACCCTTAGCTAGATCAGTATAGTTAAGTAAATTTGTATGGTTTTCTCCCAATTTTTATCCGCACTTTTTAGTGAGATGATGGGGGTCCCTCACTAAAAAATGTTGGATAGAAGGAAGCGTTTAAGGAGAAAGCGGCCATGGATAAAAGAAAGCAAGTGTTAATTGTGACCAATGCGATAACGGATGATGAAGTGTTACATATCCGCCAAGCATTTAGTGCAGAAAATGAACAAAAGTTAGATGTTAAACTTAACCTCGTGCATGTGATACCTCGCTTACCGACCTGCTACTTTAATATTCCCTCAATGGGCGTGTTGATTGAGAAATATTACGATGAAGCAAAGCAGACGCTGGTACAAGTAGGTAGGCTACTCAATATTGCCCACAAGGATCAATGGTTGATTTCAGGTAAAATTCGAACCGAAGTGTTGCGTTTAGCCAACAAATTGAATTCTCATTTTATCCTGGCGAGTGCCAAAGAAATCCAAGAATTACAACGATCCTTATTTTTTAAGAACATACATCAATATGCATTGATTAAAAATATCAATCAATTGAAGCAGTTCTAAACGATTTTAGATGTCTCCTTGTGATGATGTCCTCGTGTTGAAAAGACACGAGGATTTTTTTTTATTAACGCAGTATACTTTGCCCATTTCAATTATCTAACTCGGAGTTTTCCATGGAAAAATACAATGCCCTTTATGCCCAATCGGGCGGTGTGACCGCGGTGATTAATGCTTCTGCGTGCGGTGTGATTCAAGCTGCTCGGGAGCATGGGGATAAGATCAACAAAGTATTAGCCGCCCGGAATGGGATTGTGGGTGCGTTAACTGAAGACTTAATTGATACCAGTTTTGAATCCAACGCGGATATTGCTGGCTTGCGCTATACGCCGGCGGGGGCGTTTGGATCTTGCCGCCATAAGCTAGGGTCGTTGGAAAAGCATCGTAAGCAATATGAGCGGTTGGTAGAAGTTTTCGAAGCGCATCATATTCGTTATTTCTTTTATAACGGTGGCGGGGATTCGCAAGATACGGCATATAAAGTGTCTCAAATCAGCAAGGAGTTGGGCTACCCTATTACTTGCATTGGGATTCCAAAGACGGTCGATAATGATTTGCCTTTTACTGATAACTCGCCAGGTTTTGGGTCGGTGGCGAAATATGTGGCTGTCTCCATTCGGGAAGCGGGAATGGATGTGGCTTCGATGGCGTTGACGTCTACTAAAGTCTTCATCCTTGAAGTCATGGGCCGACATGCAGGCTGGATTGCAGCGGCAGGCGGGTTGGCGGCTGAGCAAGAAGGCGATTCACCACATGTGATTCTTTTCCCTGAAATTCCGTTGAATACCCAAGCGTTTTTACAGCGGGTGCAAGCGTGCGTGAAGAAATATGATTATTGCTCGATTGTGGTTTCAGAAGGCATCAAAAATCCGGATGGTACGTTTATTTCGGAATCAGGTTTGGTAGATGCGTTTGGGCATAAGCAATTGGGTGGTGTCGCGCCGGTGATTGCGAAATTGGTGAAAGAAAATTTAGGGTATAAATACCATTGGGCATTGGCTGATTACTTACAGCGTGCTGCTCGGCATATTGCTTCGAAAACAGATGTGGACCAGGCGTATGCGTTAGGTCGTGCTGCCGTGGAAATGGCACTGGCTGGCAAAAATGCGGTGATGCCGATTATTGTGCGTGAGCAAGGGGCAACGTATCAATGGTCGATTGGTGAAGCGCCGTTAGAAAAAGTCGCGAATGTCGAAGTGAAAATGCCACGTGAGTATATTACGGAAGATGGTTTTGGGATTACGGAAGCTTGCCGTCGGTATTTATCGCCGTTGATTCAAGGGGAAGATTATCCGCCTTATCGTAATGGGTTGCCGGCTTATGTGAAATTGAAGAATTTGCCGGTGGAAAAGAAGTTAAGTACGACGTTTGAGGTGGCGTGAAGATAGGTTGTTTGAGAGCTCACAGGGCTTGGTGATATTAAAGCTCTGTGAGTAAAAATAAAAATAATAAAACCGTATTTTTTCACGGTATTGCGGGGTCCAACCAAGTTCGCCTTAGAAATAAAAAAAGTTACCTCATCCAGAAGGATGTATAATACGTTAGCCATGTATTGCTTTTGTGCTATAAATGTGCTATATTTAAAATACATCCATTTTATGGCGAATGTAGCATTTATGATCACACTAAATATCCGAAAACAAGGGGGAGCAGCGGTTATCACCATTCCCTCTGATGTTTTAAGGCTTTTAAATATAGAAGTGGGTGATACGCTAGCCCTAGATGTTAGTGGCAAAAAACTTATTATTCGCCCCCTCAAAACCTCTCGGCAACGTTATTCCCTCGCAGAGCTATTACAAAATACTTCACCAGAAGATATGAAAGCTTTGAAAAAAGAAACTGAGTGGTTTCGTAAGGAAAAATCTATCGGCCGTGAAATATGACAAAACATCGTATCCCTCAGCGAGGTGACGTATACATCCTCGATCCTAATCCACAAGCTGGTCGCGAAATGAGAGATTCTCATCGATTTGTCGTTATTACTCCAAAAGAAATTAATCGCCTTGGCATTTCAACCACTGTTCCTATCACCACTAGTGGCTATTTTTCCAGAATGAAAGGGCTGACAGTCTCCATTACCGGACATGATACAACTGGTGTTGCTGTGTGCAATCAAGTCCGTTCGTTCGATATTGAAGAGAGAATAAAAATAGGTCGTGCAAAATATATTGAAACGTTAGATGATTACATAATAGACGAAATAGTACTCAAAGTTATTAGCATCATTGATCCCGCTTGAGGTTAGTACGTTTTTCAAAAACCCTCCCCCTCCACCCCCTTCTCCAACATAATCTCCCGTAGCGCCTTCAACGCGCTCATCTGAATCTGCCGCACTCGCTCCCGCGTCAACCCCACCGCTTTCCCCACCTCTTCCAGCGTCTCTCTTTCATACCCACCCAACCCAAATCGCCGACATAACACTTCTCGCTGCT
The DNA here is from genome assembly GCA_004322325.1 of Gammaproteobacteria bacterium. Classification (GTDB taxonomy): domain Bacteria; phylum Pseudomonadota; class Gammaproteobacteria; order DSM-16500; family DSM-16500; genus Aquicella. The sequence continues at coordinate 12,583 of SCTP01000139.1, forward strand.
TCTCATTCAACTCTTGCAAACATTCTTTCAAACTCGCATGTAAATGCTCCGTTGCTAAAAGATCCGCAGGATCAATCGCATTTTTATCGGCCAATGCTTCCAACAACGGCTTACCCGTCGCATTTTCATTTGATACTTGCATATCTAAAGAAACCATGTGCTCATTTAATTCCATCATTTTTTTCACATCATGAATGGATTTATCTAACGCATCTGCAATTTCTTGATAAGTAGGCTCATGATCTTGTGTTTTTACTAATTCTCGCGCAGTAGATAAATAACTATTTAATTCACGCAGTACATGAATAGGTAAACGTATCGTGCGGGTTTGATTCATGATGGCACGCTCAATCGTTTGCCGAATCCACCATGTCGCATACGTGGAAAAACGAAATCCACGCTCAGGATCAAATTTTTCTACCGCACGCATTAAGCCTAAATTTCCTTCTTCAATTAAATCAGAAAACTCAAGGCCACGGTTATAATAATGACGCGCAATTTTAACCACTAAACGCAAATTACTTTCAATCATTCTACGTCGCGCATCGGGATCGCCTTTTCTGGCTAGACGCCCATAATGCACTTCT
>SCTP01000140.1 GCA_004322325.1 Gammaproteobacteria bacterium
GTCGCCCTCCTCATCGCTTTTTTTTCAGCCTCCCAAGATATTGCGATTAATGCCTATCAAACTGACCTGCTTGCACCCGAAGAGCGTGGTTTAGGGGCGGCTTATAATATATTTGCCTATCGTATTGCGGCCTTAGTCTCAGGCGGTTTAGCATTAATTTTAGCGGATTATATCGGCTGGAAAATCACGTATGAACTCATGGCGTTATTAATGGTATTTTCGCTATTCACCACTTACCAATCTCCCCCCTCTCAAGAAATATTGCCTGCTTCTCCCCGTTTTTTCGATACGATTATTGCGGCGTGGTACGATTTATTACAACGTGAAAAAATCACCCTTTTATTACTTTTTATTATTTTCTATAAACTAGGTGATGCCTTAGCTTTATCGTTAATGACTTATTTTCTGTTACACGGCCTTGGTTTTTCTCTCACCGAAATTGGTTTAGCCTTCAAAGGAGTGGGTTTCATTGCCACCATTTTAGGTGCGTTAGTAGGCGGTATAGCATTAACGCGTTGGAATATTTATCGCGCTTTATTAGTATTTGGTATCACCCAAATGTTTTCCAATTTGATGTTTGTCGTGCTGGCGGTGGTAGGAAAACAATTTACCTTTCTGATTATTTCGATTTTTATTGAAAACTTCTGCGGTGGCTTAAGCACGGCTGCTTTATTGGCTTTCTTGATGTCACTTTGCCACCAACGCTATACGGCAAGTCAATTTGCTTTATTATCAGCGATTGCTTCCTTAGGACGCGTATTCTTAGGTCCGGTGGCTAGCTTAATGGTCAGTAGCATAGGCTGGGTCCCTTTTTATTTGTGGTCATGTGCTCTCTGTTTACCCGGTCTTATTTTTCTCATTCTTCTCAAAGAAAAGGTCTCTTCCTATGCGCCCGCTACTGCTAATTAAAAATCTTCTAGCAGTGATCATGCTAACGCTCTGCGTGAGCTTATCTGCTTATGCGGATGATACGGATGAAGTGACAACGATTGACCGTGTTCAATTAGTCACGCAGCAAATTAATTTATTAAAAAGTCGTTTGACACAAGGCGAGCATGAGTTAGCTGATTTACAAAAACAACACGATGATCAGTTGTCTCAATTAGCGATTGAAAAATCGAGCAAAAACATGCTGGATAAATCAGCGTTAGATATTTCCGTATCCCAATCCAACTTAGACAGTATCACCATCGAATTGACAGATGCACAACAAACCATTAGTTGGCTGGAGAAAAATATCCAAGAAATTGAGAATCAACTGAATGTATTGAATATGTTCGGCTTGAAAGCAGATAGTAACGAAATCGCCAATGTTCAAGAATTACAAGCGGATTTAGGTTATCAGCAAAAACTATTGGAATTAGAAAAAACCCGGACAAATTATTTGCAAGAATTACAAACGACGGCTAATAATATTTTGCAATTTAAAAAAGAGAATTATGGTCGCGCTAATGCGTTATTAAAATCGCGCAAGATGTTAGATATTAAGCAGCAGCAAGTAAAAGATGAGTTGGCTTATCAAGAACAGCAAAATTATTGGCTGCAACAGTTGAATAAATTGTATGAACGTTCCGCCAAAATTGATCCTCATCATGCTGATGCTTATGCTGCGATTGAACGAGATATTTTTTACGCGAATGAAAAAGCGAATGTTGCTTATATTCAATCCTTAATAGCACGCTATAAAGATCAAATTCAGCAAATGAAACTTGCTGTATTAAGAGGAAATTCCATTAGCTTGCTGAGTGAAATGGGTGAGCAAGTACAAATGTTCACCAAGCAAATTGCTAGGCTGAATGAAGTATTGACGACGAGAGAAAGTATTATTGAAAAACACAAAAGTACAGATCAAAATCAGGCAGACATCAATCGATTAATGGCATTAGAAGCTCAATATAAAACAACGGCTGACACCTTAGGGAAGTTAAATGAAAATTTAGCAGTTTTTCGCAAAACATTAGATCAAGCATTACAAAATGAATTATCAGCACGACAAGGATTCCCATCGTTTGGCTTAAAGACATTATTAGATCTTGGTAAAGAAACGTTATTAGTCCCCGCGTTAACATTCCAAATGGTAAAAGGGCTGTCGACCAGCTTGATAGACGGTTTTAAATCGCGCGGTTTGTTTGCATGGAGTTTGTTTGTATGTGCCGAAATATTATTAGTTTTAAGCAGTCTATTTTTATATAAACTATTGACGCGCGTCTTAGAGCGACCCTCTGTTTGGCGAGAAAAAATCAATTCCAAGTGGCTGAGTTTACAATGGCTGCGACGCAATTTTTTGGATCTGATGGTCATTAGCAATATCATCGGCATGTTATTTTTCTTTGATATGCCGCAGCAGAGTACACTTTTTATTATTTATTTATCGCTTGTTTGGTTGATTTTCAAATGTATGTTGACTGTCGCCCGTTTGTGCTTATTAGAAACCACTCATCATACTTCTGGTCATGATGTGAGATTATATCATCGCTTAAAATGGATTATTTTTATCGGCGGCGCGATTGTGGTGCTGACGGTATTTGTGCATCAGTTACCGCTTATCTACGAAGTTCGCACCCTGAGTGATCGATTATTTTTATTATTCCTCATGGTTGTTTCCTTGATGCTGCTGCGCTCTTGGGATGTTGTGCCCAACTTGATTTTAGCGCACATGGAAGCGGCTCATCCTTATTTTCGTCAAGGTATTCGCTTTATTGGCTTACTTGTCCCTCTACTCATGTTTGCCAATTCCATTATCGGTTTAATTGGTTTTTTAAATTTAGTCATGACAGTCGCATGGTATGAAGGTATTTTTCTGATTGTCCTCATTGGCTATTTGATGTTGCGCGGATTATTATCCGATGGAATGGAACAACTTTCGCGTTTAATGATTCAATATGTAAATAATGGTTGGTTATGGACAGAAGCGTTTTTAAAGCCTATTCATAAAGTATTACGCATTACCTTATTCTTATCCGGCTGGGCTTTATTATTTCTGCTCTATGGTTGGGATAAGCAATCACCTATTGTCGAAAGGTTAACGCGCTTATTACATTATCAGTTAGCCCATGTACTCAATACCACGATTACACCGCTTAATATCATTGAATTATGTGTTGTCATTTCTGTATTTTATTGGACGACGAAATGGATACGCGAATTTGTTTATCGTTTATTACTCTCACGAACGAAAGACATGGGGATTCGCAATAGTATTGCGATTCTTAGTCAATATGCCATGGTGGTCTTGGGTAGTTTCCTGTGCTTGCGTGTATTAGGAATTGATATGCAAGCATTAGCGGTGGTGGCGGGTGCATTAGCATTCGGGATTGGGTTTGGTTTAAGAGATCTTGCCAATAATTTTGTCTGTGGATTTTTAATTTTACTCGAACGTCCGTTACGTGTGGGGGATATTGTCAGTATTGGTGGGATAGAAGGAGATGTTATTCACATTGGTAGCCGTGCCATCACCGTATGCACGTGGGATCACATGGAATTAGTGGTACCGAATGTAGAGATATTTAATAAATCTTTCATCAATTGGACCGCGAGAAATAATATCGTGCGTTCCGTGGTGCATATTAATATTGATCGGCATGATAATCCGCATGAAGTAAAAGCGGTGATTCAAAATGTATTAGCGGCGCATAAAGATGTCTTAAAAACACCGGCACCGGAAGTTTATTTAAAAGTGATGAATGATGCAGTGAT
>SCTP01000141.1 GCA_004322325.1 Gammaproteobacteria bacterium
GAATGAAGGTTTTTCCGGTGGTGAAAAGAAGCGTAACGAAGTATTGCAAATGCTCATGCTGGAGCCTCGTTTTATTATTCTCGATGAAACCGATTCGGGCTTGGACATTGACGCTTTGCAAATGGTAGGCCGTTGCGTGAATAGCTTGCGCAATAGCGAGCGCGGGATGTTAGTGGTCACGCATTATCAGCGATTATTGGATTATATTCAGCCTGATGTCGTTCATGTGATGGCAAAAGGTCAGATTGTCAAAACTGGTGATAAATCATTAGCGTTAGAATTAGAAGAGAAAGGGTATAGTTGGTTATGAACTGGGATACTTTTATCAAAACAAGTTTACCAACACGCAAGCATGAACGGTTTAAATATGCTGATTTCTCTTTTTTGACAAAGCAAACGTTTGAGCCTGCGACGCGTATTGATCCAGAAATATTACTGGATGCTATCAATCACCATCGGTTACGACGCGGGGAGAGTATTTTATTAGTCACAGTAAACGGTTATTTTATCCCAGCACTCTCCGACATACATAAACTCCCTCGAGGCGTTATTACACAAAGTATTAATGAACTCATGCCGATTGATGCAAAAAAATATCCTTTCGCGAGTTTAAATAGCGCTTCTCGTACGGACAGTGTGTTTTTTCATTTTCCTGATCACTGTGAATTAAGTATGCCGATTCATCTTCTATCTTTAGCAGTCAGTGAAGCTACCTTTGCTGCTCATCCGGCCTATTTTTTTGTGTTGGGTGAAAAGAGTAAATTAACGGTGATAGAAGAATATTTTTCCTATCTTGATCAGGCTCACTTATTGAATACGATGACAACATTCATTCTCAACCGACAAGCGGAACTCACGCACTATAAAATTCAGCAGGAAGGCAAGCAAGCTATCCATCTTGCCCACACTTTTGTGCAGCAAAAACAAGATAGCCAAGCAAGTTTTACTTCTTTTTCTTTTGGCAGCGCCTTTGCTCGCGATGAAATAGCCGTCACGTTACAGGAACCGGGTGCTAGCTGTCGTACCGCTGGTTTTTATCATGCGGATCGTGATCAGCAATATATCGATCATCATGTTGATATTGTACATGCGGCACCGAATAGCCAGAGTGATATGTTATACAAAGGCCTCGTGGAAAATAGATCACGTGCTGTTTTTAACGGCAAGTTACAAGTCGAAAAGGGAGCGCAAAAAATTTTAGCGCATCAGGCAAATCATAATTTATTATTATCCCCCGATGCAGAAGTTTATTCTAAACCTGAATTAGAAATTTATGCCGATGATGTAAAATGTAAACATGGTGCAACGACCGGCCAGCTTGATCAGGAAGCGCTCTTTTACTTACGCTCGCGCGGTATTGAAGAAGCAGAAGCGCGAGCCATCTTGTTGGCTGGTTTTTCTGAAGAAATCATGCAGCGTATTACGCATCCAGGTATCAAGCTACGCGTACAAGAAATGGTGCAATGGCAATGAGACGAGACGATTTTCCCATTTTGCAGGAAAAAAATCGCAATAAGCCTGTGGTTTATTTCGATAGTGCTTCTTCAGCGCAAAAACCGCGGCAAGTGGTGGAGGCGATGAGGGATTTTTATTATCGCGGTTACGCTAATATCCATCGCGGTATTTATGAATTAAGCGAGCGCTCCAGCCAGCTTTATGAAAACAGCCGCGAGCGCGTCAAGCAATTTATTCATGCGGCAGACATAGATGAAATTGTGTTCGTGCGCAGTACCACGGAAGGAATTAATTTAGTCGCGCAAGCGTATGGACGTACGCATTGGCAAGCGGGAGATGAAGTCATCGTGAGTGAGATGGAGCATCATTCCAATATTGTTCCTTGGTACTTGCTGAAAGAGCAAATCGGCATCGAGTTAAAAGTGATACCGGTGGCAGAGGATGGGACGCTGGATATGGCTACCTATCAAACATTATTTTCACCTCGCACCAAACTAGTGACCGTCACACATGCTTCGAATGTGTTAGGCACGATTAATCCCATCCAAGAAATAACGGCGATCGCGCATGCGCATCATGTTCCTGTGTTGGTAGATGGTGCGCAAGCAGTGCCGCATCTGCCAGTGGATGTGCAAGCACTCGATGTTGATTTTTACCTTTTTTCCGGCCATAAGCTCTATGGTCCTTCAGGTGTAGGTGTTTTATACGGCAAGAAAAAATATTTAGCCGCCATGCCGCCTTATCATGGAGGTGGAGGGATGATTGAGACCGTTTCTTTTTCACAGATTACGTTTGCCAAAACACCGCATAAATTTGAAGCGGGTACACCGGATATTGCCGGTGTCATTGGCTTACATGCTGCGATGGATTATGTAGACAGTATTGGGATGGAGGCTATTTTTGCTCACAGCCAAACTTTACTCGCGTATGCGCAGCCTCAATTAGCCGCTATTCCTGGCTTGCGCATTCTGGGGACAGCACCAGCTAAAGTCGGCGTTATTTCCTTTACTATCGATGGCATTCATCCGCATGATCTCGGCACGGTGTTAGATCATGAAGGCATCGCTGTTCGTGCCGGCCATCATTGTGCTCAGCCATTGATGGAGCGTTTTGGCGTGCCGGCGACGGTGCGAGTCTCGTTTGGGATTTATAATAGTAAAGAAGAAATTGATAAGTTGGTTGCAGCCATTCACTTAGCAAAGAGGTTATTTACTTAATGTCATTACGTGAACTGTATCAAGAAATTATTGTCGATCATGGTAAACAGCCGCGGAATTGGGGCCAGTTAGCCAATGCCACGCATTCGCAAGCGGGCCATAATCCGTTATGCGGTGATAAATTAACTTTATACCTTGTTGCCCAAGGGGACAAAATTGAAGATGTTCGGTTTGAAGGCAGCGGATGTGCGATTTCGGTTGCTTCCGCCTCGCTGATGACGGAAGTGATTAAAGGGAAAACGCTGAATGAGATAGACACTCTTTTTCACGATTTTCATATTTTAGTAACAGAAGGCAAATTGCCAGCGGCTGATTTAGGGAAGCTTGCGGTATTTAGCGGCGTGGCAGAATTTCCCATTCGGGTGAAGTGTGCAACGTTAGCCTGGCATACCATGAAAGCAGCATTAACGAATGAAACGAATCCGGTGACGACAGAATGAGCATGACCATTACCATCACAGACGTAGCTTGTGCGTATATTAAGAAGAGGCTGGCAAAAGAACAGGGCGTTGGTTTTCGTTTATCGATTACCAAGACGGGGTGTTCAGGGTTTTCGTATCTACCCACCATTATTAAGCAGGTAGCCGCAACGGATATCCCCATCGAAAAAAACGGCGTGACTATTTATATCGATCCAACGTGGTCTCATCTTTTAGACGGCTTACAGATTGATTATATCGAAGAAGAAAAATCAGGCTTAAAGCAAAAACGTTTAGTGTTTACCAATCCTAACGAAGGTAGCCGATGTGGCTGCGGGGAAAGTTTCCATGTTCCGTGAGACGGCTATTGAAATTAAACGCGATGTTGAAGCGACGTTAATTCCATCGGGGATGAAGGTGAAGCTTCAAGCTGGTTCTTCTGCCTTTGTCACGCAAGCGTTGGGTAATTCTTACACGTTACACGTGAATGGCAATTTAGTGCGCATTGCGGGGAAAGATGGCGATGCGTTGGGGTTGGTGATATTAGATTTACCGGATATTAATCAACAACCAGGCTCGATTGAAGATAAAGTTTGGGTACAATTAAAGACCTGTTTCGATCCTGAAATTCCGGTTAATATCGTCGACCTGGGATTAGTATATGTTTGCCAAGTGGCACCGCTTGGCAAAGATGACTTTGCTGTCACCATCACCATGACTTTAACCGCGCCTGGTTGCGGCATGGGGCCGGTATTGGTGAGTGAGGTGGAAGAGAAAGTGAAGCAAATTCATGGGGTTCAGCAGGTGAAAGTGGAGTTAGTATTTGATCCGCCTTGGGATCGAGGCAAGATGAGTGATGAGGCAAAATTACAGTTAGGTTTATTATAGTTAAAGAGGTGAAAGTGATGAGTGTTCAAGATCAAATCAAACAGCAGATCGCAGCGAGCAATATTGTGCTTTACATGAAAGGTAATAAAGAAATGCCGATGTGTGGTTTTTCTGCCCGTGCGGTGAATATTCTCAAATCCTGTGGGGCGGAATTTACGACGGTGAATGTGTTAGAAGATGAAGCCATTCGTGACGGGATTAAAGTGTTTTCAAATTGGCCAACTATTCCGCAATTATATGTGAAAGGGGAATTCATTGGTGGGAGTGATATTATGGCGGAGATGGTTGAGACTGGAGAATTGCAGGGGTTGATCAAAAAAGCGCAAGAGTAAAAATAAATTTGTTGTTACCGCCACTTCTTTCTTAAGATTTTGTTAATAATTCGAATCTATAGTGAGACTGATTAGATTCAAATTTTTTACGAGAGAGGAGTGGTGGGATGTCAGCGTTCATAGAAAAGATTAATACAGCAATCGAAAAAACTTTTAGCATAGCGACTAATGGGTTCTATGAAGCACGAATTATTTCTGGATTTAATGCATTAAAGGCAAAGGAAGAGGAGAAAAATAGTGCTTCTGCCCAAGCGAAAAATAAATTAATTAGCACTATTGTTAACACCACTACTCGCGGAGGTGTTGAAGTTAAAACGCTTAAACTTACTTCAAAACGCACTTCAGGAAAAGAAGCTTATTATAATTGGATTGATATTTTATTTAATCAAGCAAATCACTATGCCTCAGCATTAAAGCAAAAAAGCGGATTATTTTC